>CAWUMN010000324.1:0-1508 GCA_963923595.1 uncultured bacterium | reverse complement strand
CGCGCGAGTTGGGTAAAATATCCTTCGAAAGAATCAGGGCAATCTTTTTCGCGGGGAAATAAAATCAGCTTGAATTTCCCATTCTCAAAGTCCTTGCCGAGGTTCTGCGCGGCGCTGAACTGCACGCTGTTCGGATTCTCCCGCGTCATGCGGAATCTCTTGAAAGCCTCAACCGAGTGTTTCGCGTGCTCGCCGCAGCCGTCACATTTGCGCGGCGAAGCCGCCCCCTCTCCCGTAGCGCGGGCGACACGCCGGCGGACGGAAATTCATTCGACGGCCGGGACGCACCGTCCTACTTGAAGGCGACTGCGTCGCCTGAGTCTTGGGGTCCGGTCGGCGAGCCGCCCCGACCCTCAGTTTTCGCTGGGCGCTTTCGCGCCGAAAAATTCGATTGCGCGGCGGGGCGGGCCTTCTCTATTACAAAAAGAAGAGCGGCCGCATGCGACAACATACGACCGCTCCGTGGTGCGCGGTTGATCGGAACCACGCGTTCACCGTGGCGGGTTTATCCCCGCCGGGATGTGCGGCGCTGGAGTTTCGAAAAAACCAACGCGTGTCTCACTGCGCCAGTGCAGTCTCGGGCTGGGCCTTCTTGCGGGTCAGCCCGGACTGTCTTGCGGTGCGTGTGACATATCCTATCGCGGCATACAGCTCGGAATCCTTGCCGTAAGCCGGAGTGCCTTTGATGGAATCCACGATCAACTGCAAAGTGATCGTCATTTCCCTCTCGGCGATGTCGCGTGCGGCCACCGCGCCCTGACGCTGTTGGTCCAACAGCGCAATGCGCTGACGGACCGTCTGCAAGGGTTCGAGGGCTTCACGGAACTCCTGCGCCGTCATGCCAGCAAAGGTGGCTTGCGGTGCGAGGGTTTCCCACGCTCGGAGAACTTCGTTGGTTTTTTCGATGAGAGATAAACTCATGGTCGATATTCCTCCTTGGGTTCTTGTGTTTCACTGCATGGTTGCGGAGGCAGTTCGTGGCGCGTCCAGATCACACGCGCGCCGATGCCCTGCTCCCATGGGTTCGTCCCGGCCCGGCACCTGCCGGCGGGTCGGAAAATTTTTGGTGCTCTCCTGCGTCTCGGCGGCCCCCGGCGCGCACGGAGCATCCCGTGGAAAAATCGGGAATAACCCGTCGAGGGCCTCCGAGTCTCCGCTCCAGCAGCCGAGGCCCAAACGCTCGGCGCAACCTTGCAATACGCCATCGCTGGTGAGGACGACGCTGCAGCTGAGCTTGGCGAGGAAAAGAAGCTTCAGCTCCGTTTCGACCAAGCTCCCGGAAAAGCTCGCCCGGAATGTCTCGTAGCATCCCGCCTCGCTCTCGGGGATGCTGGCGGTATGGACCGTGACCGCTCCCTCGCCCACATACTCGCGCAGGCAGGAATTTTCGCAGACCATGCCGTGCGGAGCCCAAGCCACAATCCCGCGCTCCGCCCAGTCGCCGGTTTGGCCCTCGCGGCGGAGGGTTTGGAAGGTGCGGAGATCGTGGAGGGCGAGGTTCATGGCAG
>CAWUMN010000323.1:0-1519 GCA_963923595.1 uncultured bacterium | reverse complement strand
CTGCGATGCGGCCCGCTACTCTGGACGCTTTTTGTCATCTGGCTCGGGATTTTGTTTTTCTTTTCCAGCAATGAATCCCCGAAGGACATGCCGACGCTCCTGCCGCATCAGGACAAGGTCATCCACTTTGTGTTCTACGCAGGAGGAGCGTGCGCGTTGGCCGGAGCGTTGGTCGGGTCGTTTTCGCTTCGCGGCACTTGGTTGCTCGCGGCAACCGTTGCGGCCCTCGCGCTGGCTGGGGCGTTGGATGAATACAACCAGCAATTCGTGCCCGGCCGTCAGGGCATGGACCCCTACGACTGGGCGGCGGATATTTTCGGTGCGGCTTGCGGTGTGGTTGTTTTAAGCCGACTCCGGCGCGCGGTCGAAGCGGATGGAATTTGAATTGGCGGGGCCTTTGCGGCTTCACATAATCCGACACCGATGAGCGCCGCTTCCGAACAACTTCCCCACTCGCCTCTCATTGATCCGCTCCCGCCGGAGGCCCGGATGCGGCTCACGATGCATGGGGATTTTCAGTTCTGCGAAGCCGGCGAGACTTTGATCGAGCAGGGCAAACAACACGGTAGCCTCTTTTACATCATGGAGGGCGAACTCGAGGCCCGGCGGACCGATGACGGCAATACGATCGTTCTCGGAAAAATCCATTCCGGCGAGTGGATGGGGGAGGTGGATTTGATCGATCAAGCCAGCCCCGTTTGCACGGTCGTAGCTACGAAGCGCACGCAATATTGGGTGATGAGCCGAGGCGCGTTCGAGGGGTTCATTCGGGAGTTTCCAGAGGATGGAGTGACTCTCCTGCACTCGATCTCCGAGGTTCTTTGCCGCCGCATCCGGGATGTCACCCGCAAACTCGCATGGCGCAGTCTGATTTCCTGAGCCAGCTCGATAAATCCGGAGTCCGTGAGCGGATTGATCGCCTCCGCGCGGAAGTCGAGCGTCACACCGAGCTTTATTACCAGCACGCCGCGCCGGAGATTTCCGACCAAGAATTTGACGCCCTTTTGCGCGAACTCCAAGACCTCGAGGATCAACACCCCGAGTTCGCCAGCGAGGATTCCCCGACCCGGCGCGTCGGCGGCAAGCCGCTCGAGGAATTCGCCCCGGCCAAGCACCTCGTGCCGATGCAAAGCCTCGACAACACTTATTCGCCCGGGGAGTTGCGCGAGTTCGTCGCGCGCATCCGCAAGCTCGCCGAGGAGCGGGCCATCCATTTCACGATCGAGCCGAAGGTGGACGGAGTAGCGATCTCACTGCTCTACGAAAACGGTCGCCTCGTCCGCGCTGCCACGCGCGGGGATGGAGTCACCGGCGATGATGTTACCCAAAACATCCTGACGATTTCGAATATTCCGCACCGGCTCCGGGGTGCCGCGCCGTCGAGGGTGGAAATTCGCGGGGAGGTTTACCTGCCGAAATCCGTCTTCGCCGCGCTCAATGCCGCCCGCGACGAGGAGGGGTTGCCTGCTTTTGCCAATCCCCGCAACGCCGCCGCCGGCTCGATCAAGCAACTCGACCC
>CAWUMN010000322.1:0-1532 GCA_963923595.1 uncultured bacterium | reverse complement strand
AGGAGACTTTCAGCGATCCGATGGTGGACTGCAAAGAGTGCCATGCACGCAACCGTGCCGATCAACTCCCAGAAAAGAATGGCGAAAAATACTGCCCGCAATGTGGCAGCCGAAATCTCACCGAGCCACGGGATTTCAACCTGATGTTCAAATCCCACGCGGGCCCTCTCGAGTCCGACGACAACCTCGTCTACCTTCGCCCCGAGACTGCGCAGGCGATTTTCGTGAACTTCCGCAATGTCCTCGATACCTCGCGCCAAAAGCTCCCGTTCGGCATCGCCCAAATCGGCAAGGCATTTCGCAATGAGATCAACCCGCGCAACTACATTTTCCGCTCGCGTGAGTTCGAGCAGATGGAGATCGAGTATTTCTGCCGCCCCGAGGACGGCATGCGGCTCGCCGACTACTGGCTCGAGGAGCGCCTGAAATTTTACGAAGACATCGGCATTCCCCGTTCGAAAATCCATGTCGTCGACATCCCGGATGGCGACCGCGCCTTCTACTCGAAAAAAACCTACGACCTCGAATACGAATTCCCCTTCGGCGTCAGCGAACTCGAGGGCATCGCCTACCGCACCGACTACGACCTCTCGAAACACATCGAGCACTCCGGCAAGCCTCTCGACTACTACGACGAGGTCACCAAGGAACGCCTCATCCCGCATGTCGTCGAGCCCAGCGCCGGGGTGGACCGCACCACGCTCGCGCTCCTTTGCGAGGCCTTCGACGAGGAGACAGTGACCGACGAGAAGGGAAATTCCGAGACGCGCACCGTTCTCCGTTTCCATCCCCGCATGGCTCCGATCAAGTGCGCCGTCCTTCCCTTGCTAAAAAACAAGCCGCCGCTCGTGGAAAAAGCCCGCGCAGTCGCGTCCTCCCTCAAACCGTTCATGAATGTCTTCTACGACGAGGCCGGCGCGATCGGCCGCCGCTACCGCCGCCAGGACGAAGCTGGCACGCCGTTTTGCGTCACGATCGACTTCGACACGATCGGCGAGAATGGCCCGGAGAAACTCGACACCGTCACGCTTCGGCATCGCGACTCGATGCAGCAGGAGCGGATCGCCCTCGCGGACCTCAAGTCCTACCTGCTGGAACGCATTCTCTAACGAAATTTTCCCTTCCGTTTTCCACGGAAAGGGTCTGTGATCGCATCCTCATGAAAGCCTTTCTGTTCCCCCTGCTGGCGATTCTTTTGTCGGGATGCGCGGCGATCGAGCAGTCCCAGCGCGCCGGCACGGAGCGCCTTCTGTCAGCCGCCGGCTTCGTTCCCACGCCCGCGAATACCGAAGCGCGCCAGCGTTCCCTCGCCTCCCTCACTCCCTACAAAATCGAGCGCAAACTTCGCGGCAGCGAGTTTTACTACCTCTACGCCGTGCCCGAGCAAAACCTTGTCTACATCGGCACCCAAGAGGCCTATGGTGAATACCAAAAGCTCCTCATCCAGCAGGAAATCGCGAATGCGAACCTCAACGCCGCGCAGTTGAACATGAGTTCCGCCCAGCAATGGAACGACTGGGCATGCTGGGGTC
>CAWUMN010000321.1:0-1533 GCA_963923595.1 uncultured bacterium | reverse complement strand
CCCATTTGACCAAGCTGCCTGAGTCCAAGTTGTCGCTCGTGTTGATTGCGAAAAACGAAGCCGCCGATATTGCGCGGTGCCTGAATTCCGCCAATGGCATCGCGTCGGAAATGATCGTCGTCGATACAGGCTCCCATGACGAAACTCCCTCCATCGCCAGCGGCTGCGGGGCGCGGGTATTGAATTTCCCTTGGTGCGACGACTTTAGTGCCGCGCGGAATGTTGGTCTAGAGGCCGCCCGAGGCAGATGGATTCTTGTGCTGGATGCCGATGAATACCTGCCCGAAGCGAGCGTCACGGCCCTTCACGCCTTGATTGATGGGCCTGCGGATCGTGCCTACCACTTGCTGAACAAAAGCAGCACGGATGGAGGCAAGACCGGCATGGTTGGAAAAATCGTTCGCCTTTTTCCAAACCGCCCGGAAATCCGCTTCGAATGGCCCGTCCACGAGCAAGTGGTGACAAGCCTGAATCGGGCGGGAATACCCATTCACGACACATTGATCGAAATCATCCATACCGGCTATGCCGACCCGGAGGCCAACGCCGCCAAGCAGGAGCGAAATCTTCGGATTCTGGAAAAAACCACGGCGAACGACCCCGACCCGCATCCGATGGCGCTTTTTCTTCAAGGTGGAGCGTTGCTCGACCTCAACCGAATCCCCGAGGCTCTCGAATTCTACAAGCGGTGCGCTTTATCAAAAGAAGCCGCCGGAGGCTTGGCACATGGGGCTATCGTGAGAATTTGCACCTGCCTTGCCGCACTCAAAAGGCCGCTCGAAATATTGAGCTCCTTGCCGTCGGAACCACCTGCCACTTGGCATCCGGAACTGCTTCTTTTGGCTGGAGAGGCGATGATTCAAACAGGGCGCCCCTCAGAGGGAATCGCTCTTGTTCAGCTTTGTCTGGAATCTCCAAACCGTGCGCTCATTCCCGCCTACGACACTGTGCGCATCAAGGCAAGATGCGTGATGGCGATGGCCAATGCCTTGGAAAAAACCGACCTTAAATTGGCCCTTTCCCTGCTGAAGCTGGCTGCGGCCTCGATCCAGCTTGGGCGGGAAATCGCGCCGGAAGATGTGTCGGCGATCCTGCAAGCCCGATGAATCAGCGGTCGGCCGCGATTTCGTTCAAAGCCTGCGCGAAATTTGCTGCAAATGTCGGTGCATCCATTAGCGGCGAAATCTGAAGTCTGGTGCGGATTCCGGCGCGAAGCTCGACAAGCCTTCCTGTGTCCGAAGCCAACTCGGCCGCTTTGTCAATGTAGGCCTCGCGGGATTCAGTGATGAATTCCTGCAGACCGACGGCATTCAACAGGCTCACACCGACGCGCGAGACATGGGTTTTTCCGGCTCGCGTGATGACCGGGCACCCCATCCACATGGCTTCGCAGGTCGTGGTCGTGCCGTGATACGGAAAGCTGTCGAGGGCGATATCCACCGAGTGGTAGTGACCCAAGTGCTCCACGATTTTTCTGGTGTGGCCAAAAAAGTCGAGTCGCTCTTCTTCGATTCCACGCTCGGTGAAGTAGGC
>CAWUMN010000320.1:0-1533 GCA_963923595.1 uncultured bacterium | reverse complement strand
GTTTCGAGGTTCACGCGGGTGAGGAGGATTTCGGTGCAGCGCGGGAGGAGCGCGGCGTAGAGTTCGGCGCCGCCGATGAGGTAGAGATTTTTCCCCTCGGGCGGGGCGGGGATTTCCTCGAGGGAGCGAAAAACCCGCACACCGGGGATTTCCGCCTGGCGGGAGAGGATCCAATTCTCGCGGCCGGGGAGGGGTTTTCCGATCGAGTCGTAGGTCTTGCGGCCCATGAGGACGACATGGCCAAGCGTGGTGCGTTTGAAAAATTTCAAATCCTCGGAGAGGTGCCACGGGATGCGGCCCTCGAGGCCGATGGCGCGGTTGCGAGACATCGCGACGATGGCGATCATACCGAGATCGGGGCTTTGATGGCGGGGTGGGGGTCGTAGCCTTCGAGTGTGAAATCCTCGAAGACGAAATCCTCCAGGCGGCGGCGCTCGGGATTGAGGATCATGCGGGGGAGGGGACGGCACTCGCGGGTGAGTTGCTCGCGGGCTTGGTCGAGGTGGTTGTTGTAAAGGTGGAGGTCGCCGAAGGAGTGGATGAAGTCGCCGGGCCGGAGGTCGCAGACTTGAGCCACCATCATCGTGAGGAGCGCGTAGGAGGCGATGTTGAAGGGAACGCCAAGGAAGAGGTCGGCGCTGCGTTGGTAGAGCTGGCAACTCAACTCGCCGTCCTGAACGAAAAACTGGAACAGCGCGTGGCAGGGCGCGAGAGCCATGAGATCGAGTTCCGCGGGGTTCCAGGCCGACACGATGAGACGGCGGCTGTCGGGATTTTTTTGGATGTCGGAAACGACGCGGGCGATTTGGTCCACGACGGTTCCGTCCGCGCCGCGCCAGGAGCGCCACTGCGCGCCATAGACGCGGCCGAGGTCGCCGTTTTCATCGGCCCACTCGTCCCAAATCGTGACTTTATTTTCGCGGAGGTATCCGATGTTCGTGTCGCCTTTGAGGAACCACAGCAGCTCGTGGATGATCGAGCGGAGGTGGAGTTTTTTGGTGGTGAGCAGGGGGAAGCCTTTGCGCAGATCGAAGCGTTCCTGCGCACCGAAAATCGAGATCGTGCCGGTGCCGGTGCGATCGGATTTGGGCCGCCCCTGTTCGAGGACGAGGCGGAGGAGGCGGTGGTATTGCTGCATGGTCGCCCGCCGCGAGGTCTCAGCTGCGGCCGATGCTGGTGTATTGGAACCCGGCGGAGCGAACGGTGTCGGGGTCGAGGAGGTTGCGTCCATCGAAGATCATCGCGGTGTGCATGACCTTGTGGAGTTCGCCGAGATCGACAGTGGTGAATTCCTTCCACTCCGTGGCGATGACGAGCGCCTCGGCGCCTGTGGCGGCTTCGAGCCCGGATTTGGCGACCTTGGCTCCCTTGATGAGATCGAACTCGAGCGCCTTCTCGGTGCCCTTCGGGTCGTAGACGGTGACTTCGGCGCCTTCTTTGATGAGGTCGTTGACGAGGTCGATCGCGACAGAGCAGCGGACATCATCGGTGTCGGGTTTGAAGGCGAGGCCCCAGACGGCGATCTTTTTGTCC
>CAWUMN010000319.1:0-1534 GCA_963923595.1 uncultured bacterium | reverse complement strand
GTGAGAAACCACTCGATTCCGACCCAGGCCAGCGTGGCGCCCACGGCCGAAAAATGCGTCGCCGAGAACGCCGATGTCGCCAGTCCACCCGCGCCCAGCGCGCTGCCCGCGTTGAATCCGAACCACCCCACCCACAACAACCCCGTGCCGATCAGGGACAGCACGACATTGTGCGGAATCATCGGCTCGGAGGGATAGCCGCTCCGTTTCCCGAGATAAATTGCCGCCACCAACGCCGCGACACCCGAGGAAATATGCACCACGATGCCGCCCGCGAAGTCCATCACCGGAATCCGCCCGCCCAGCGCCCAGTTGAAAAGCCCGCCATTCCCCCAAACCATGTGCGCCAGCGGACAGTAGACCACCAGAATCCAGAGCGACATGAAAAGCAGGTAGGCCCCGAAACGAATCCGCTCCGCCACCGCGCCGCTGATCAGCGCCGGCGTGATGATCGCGAACATCATCTGGAAAAGCATGAAGGTCTGGTGCGGAATCGTTCCCGCATAGGTCGGATTCGGCTCCACTCCCACCCCGCCAAGGAAGAAATACCGGAGCGGATTTCCAAAGAACGCATTCCCATCCGCAAACGCGATGCTGTAGCCCACCGCCATCCAAAGAAACGACGCCAGCGCCATCAGGATCAGGCTGTGCATCATCGTTGCCAGGACATTCTTCCGGCGAACAAGCCCCCCGTAGAAAAGAATCAACCCCGGCGCGGTCATCATGAGGACAAGCGCCGTGCTGACCAGCATCCATGCGTTGTCACCCGAGTTGACCACCGGAGCCAGGCCTTCCGAAGCCATCGCGCTTCCGCAGGTGAGAAGCAAAAACAAAGCAGAAAACCGCCGGCGAATCCGGCCCGACGAAAAGGGAGAGGTCAGCATGTGAACCGCCATTTCTCGGCAAGCAAGCCCGCGCGGTCAATTTCCAATGGCGGGTTCCTTTGTCCCAATCCCAAACCTCCCGAAGAGCGCTTTCATCAAAAGCACCCGAACCCGAAACGCTCAGGGTTGCCACATCACCGAGCCATCGCCACGACCGCTTCCAAAAACCTGGCAAGGTCGTTGGGGGAGATTTCGGGTTGGTGGGGGTGGATTTCGAGGAGGATTTGGGTGTGGCGGGAGAGGATTTGGGCGTTGGTGAGCTGGGCGGGGTCGGTGGGAGAGACAAGGTGGTTCAGAATGATGCCGGGGCAGGGGAGGCCGCGGGCCTGAATGCTTTCCAAGGTGAGGAGGGTGTGGTTCAGGCAACCGAGGCGGTTGGCGACGACGGGGATGACGGGCAGGGCGAGGCGAACGGCGAGGTCTGCGAGGGTTTCGGTGTCGGTGACCGGGACCAGCCAACCGCCGGCGCCTTCGACGAGGAGCGAGGGGTGCTTGGCGGAGAGGTTTTGGAACCACGCGACGAGGGGATCGAGTGACAGCGTGCGGTTTTCGAGTCGGGCGGCGACGAGGGGGGCGGCGGGGGCTTGGAGCCAGACGGGATTGGTTTCGTCGAGGGAGAGGATTTGGCCGGAGGCGTTGCGGAGGATTTC
>CAWUMN010000318.1:0-1539 GCA_963923595.1 uncultured bacterium | reverse complement strand
AATTCGCCAGGGGACGCCGCCACATCAATGGTATCGAGTCGTTCTGGAGCTACGCTAAAACCCGCTTGGCCAGACTGCGCGGTATCCGCTCCGATGCCTTCTTTTCCCACCTCAAAGAAACCGAATGGCGCTTCAATCACAGACATGATAACCTTTACAAAAACTTACTCAACAACCTCGCCTCTTCCCCTCTAATCTAGGAAAGACCCATCATTTATCCTTTGGCCCGTAGAGGATGTTAATCACCCCAAAGGCCATCATCCCGCCGGATACGACAATGCAAGTGGCAACAGTGCGCCATAAAGCATCGGTCTTGGTAAAGTCCCAAATCGCCAGAATGCAGGCCATAACACTAATAATGATGCAAATGACCAAGACGGCGAATGACACCGCTTGCACAATGCGCTGATTAATAAAACCGCGTTTTTTAGGGGGTGCAGCAGGAAGAGGTGGAATATCCATGGTTTTATTTGGTAGTGATGACTTAATGAAATCTCTACAGTTGAATTATTACCTGCGCCTCATCCTCCGATACCTGCGGATCAGCGAGTTCGTGCTGCTGTCATGCTTGAGGTCGGGCTCTTCGGCGGACTCGAGCTCGGGGATGATGCGTTGGGCGAGGGCTTTGCCGAGTTCGACGCCCCATTGGTCGAAGGAGTTGATGTTCCAGATCACGCCTTGGGTGAAGACGCTCATCTCGTAGAAGGAAACGAGGCGGCCGAGAACGGCGGGGGTGAGTTTTTCGGCCATGAGGACATTCGAGGGGCGGTTGCCGTCGAATACGCGATGCGGCGCGATTTCCGGCGCAGTGCCCTCGGCTTCGACTTGGGCGAGGGTTTTGCCGAAGGCGAGGGCCTCGGTTTGCGCGAAGACATTCGAGATGAGCAAATCCTGGTGTCGACCGAGCGGGTTGAGGGATTGCGCGAAGGCGATGAAGTCGCAGGGGATCACGCGGGTGCCTTGGTGGATGAGTTGGTAGAAACTGTGCTGGCCGTTCGTGCCGGGCTCGCCCCAGTAGATAGGGCCGGTGTCGGTATCCACGCGGGCGCCGTCGAGCTTCACCGACTTGCCGTTGCTCTCCATCGTGAGCTGTTGGAGATAGGCAGGGAAGCGTTTGAGGTATTGCTCGTAGGGCAGGACGGCGACGGTCTGGGCGCCGAAAAAATCGTTATACCAAACAGCGAGGAGGCCATGGAGAACGGGGAGGTTTTTCTCGAACGGCGCAGTGCGGAAATGCTCGTCCATCTCGTGGAAGCCCATGAGAAGATCGTTAAAATTCTCGGAGCCGATGGCGATCATCGTCGAGAGGCCGATGGCGGAATCCATCGAGTAGCGTCCCCCCACCCAATCCCAGAAGCCAAACATGTTCGCGGTGTCGATGCCGAACTCCGAGACTTTCGCGGCGTTTGTGGAAACGGCGACGAAATGCTTGGCGACGGCGGCCTTGTCCCCACCGAGTCCGGCGAGCGACCACTCACGGGCCGTCTCGGCGTTGGTCATCGTCTCGAGCGTGGTGAAGGTCTTCGAGGAAATGATGAA
>CAWUMN010000317.1:0-1548 GCA_963923595.1 uncultured bacterium | reverse complement strand
CGATGACATCGATTTTCCGGGCATCCGGCACCACTCGGGGGTCGCAGGTGTAGACGCCATCCACATCGGTGTAGATCTCGCACATGTCGGCCTTGAGCGCCGAGGCGATGGCGATGGCGGTGAGGTCGGAGCCGCCGCGGCCGAGCGTGGTGATCTGGCCCTCGTCGGTCTGTCCCTGGAATCCCGCGACGATGCAGACATTTCCCTCATCGAGAAATTTGCGGATCTGGCGCGGGGCGATGTTCGAGATTTTGGCCTTCGTATGAACTCCGCTCGTGATGATGCCGGCTTGGGCACCGGTGAGCGAAACGGCTTTGCCGCCCATGGCATTGATGGCCATCGCGGTGAGGGCGATGGTGGTCTGTTCCCCGGTGGAGAGAAGGACATCCATCTCGCGCTCGGTGGGCGCGGGGGAGACTTCCTTCGCGAGCTTGATGAGACCATCGGTGACACCGGACATCGCGGAAACCACAACGACCACAGAGTTTCCCGCGCGCTGGGTTTCAAGCACCCGGCGGGCGACATTTTGGATTCGCTCGGGGTTGCCGACCGAGGTTCCACCGTATTTCTGAACAAGCAGGGCCATGGAAAAAAAAGTCAGCGTTTGTCGAGGACGGCGCGGACGGCGTCAAGATTCGCGTCGGCCTCGAGCGGTTTGAAGCCGCCGTGTTTCACGGGAGCCTCGGTGTCCTTGAGACCGTGCCCGGTGACGGTGAGGACGACTTTCGCGCCGGGGCGAATCCCTGCGCCGAACGGGCAGGTGGCACAGCGCGAATTTGAGAAACATTTCATCAGTCCCGCCACGCTCGCCGCACTGGCGGGCTCCACGAAAATTCCCTCGTTCGCGGCAAGCCAGGCTTGGGCATCGAGAATTTCGGTATCGGTGACGATGTCGATGCAACCGCCGGATTCGGAGACGGCATTCTTCGCGCCATCCCAACTGGCGGGGTTGCCGATGCGGATGGCGGTCGCGATGGTGTCGGGGTTGTCCACTGGATGGCCGAGGAAAAGCGGAGCGGAGCCGGCGGCCTGGAAGCCGACCATTTTCGGGAGGCGGGTCGAGCGACCGAGGTTTTGGAATTCGCGGTAGCCTTTCCAATACGCCGTGATGTTTCCCGCGTTTCCGACTGGGAGGATGTGGATATCGGGCGCGTCGCCCAGATCCTCGATGATTTCGAACGAGGCGGTTTTCTGGCCCTCGATGCGGTAGGGGTTGATCGAATTCACGATGCCGACCCCCTCGACTCCGCCAAACTCTCGGACGATACGGAGGGCGTCATCGAAATTGCCACGGACCGCGACGACCTTCGCGCCGTAGACATAGGCTTGGGCGAGTTTGCCGATGGCGATTTTTCCCGCTGGCAAAATCACGACGCACTGGATATCGGCGCGGGTCGCGTAGGCGGCGGCGGCGGCCGAGGTATTGCCTGTGGAAGCGCAAATGACGGTGTGCGCGCCGTCTTCGACAGCCTTTGAGAGAGCGACCGTCATGCCGCGGTCCTTGAATGAACCGGTTGGGTTGAGGCCCTCGTATTTCAGATAAACCTC
>CAWUMN010000316.1:0-1554 GCA_963923595.1 uncultured bacterium | reverse complement strand
CCCTTGGGCAATCGGGGCAGAGTTTGCACAAATCCTCGATGGCTCGCGCATGGCCCCATGCGAGGAGGCGGTTCAGGTCGCCGATTTTCCGGTAAAGCTCGTTGTAGCGCGGGGGGGCGATGACCACGGTGCTCGTGGGAACCCGCGCCCGGCGGATCGCCGCCGCCAGCTCGCGAATCCGCTTGTCGCTGGTGATCGCTTTGCTGTCGCGCACACCGGCGTCTTTGAGGGTGCGGGCGATGTGGGGATTCACATACGCGCCGCAAATCACCAGCGGGCCGAAAAAATCCCCCTTTCCGCTTTCATCGATGCCAAAATGCGGCTCGAAAAGCTCGGGCGAGTGGATCTCCTCGTAGCCGAACTTCGCCTCGCCCAGCACACGCGGTTCGAGGACGAGCGTGATGAAATCCTCGACTCCCCTCCCCTGAATCAGCGCCTTCGGCCCCTTCGCGTAAACGGCGACCGTGAGTTTCGCTTTTTTCGCGAAGTAGAGCATGTAAGGCCGCTCCTCGAACTCGAAGCCCTCCGAGGCCAGCACCCCGCGCAAAACCCCGGCCTGCAACTCGGTGAGCGGAGCGGTGTGGCTGGTGAGAGGTTTTGGTGCGGACATCCGGGAGTTTTGCGCGTAATCCCTCGGGCCTGTCGAGATGTTAGACGAGAAAATCCGATCCGGTTTCCACAAGGCGCTCGGAGCTTGGTTCCAAGCCTCAGGCCGCTCGCTGCCTTGGCGTGACGACCCCTCCCCCTACCGCGTGCTCGTCTCGGAATTCATGCTCCAGCAAACCACCGTCGCCGCCGTCCTGCCCTACTTCGCCCGATGGATGCGGAGCTTTCCCGATGTGGCAACCCTCGCCGCCGCCCCCGAGGAATCGGTGCTGAAGCACTGGGAGGGCCTCGGCTACTACTCGCGCGCCCGCAACCTCCACAAGGCCGCCAAAGCAATCGCGGCGAATTTCCAAAGCCAAGTTCCCTCCGGTTTAAGCCAACTCCGCTTGCTCCCCGGCATCGGCCCCTACACTGCCGCCGCCATCGCGGCCTTTGCGTTTGATAAACCGGTTCCAGTGCTCGATGCGAACATCGCCCGCGTGATCGCCCGGCTATTTGATTGTCGCCAAGACATTGCCACCGCTGCGGGACGCCGTTTTTTGGAACAAGCCGCGGCAGCTCTTCTGCCTGCCAGCGGAGGCCGCCAGCATACCTCGGCCCTCATGGACCTCGGCGCCACAATTTGCCGCTCCGGACCACCCGAATGCTCGCTCTGCCCCGTTAAGAAATTCTGCCGTGCCGCCGACCCTGCCTCGTTGCCCATCAAGCCCGAAAAAAAACCAGTGACCCGCCTCGTGGAGTGGTGCGCCCTGGCGACCAAGCGGCGCAGCGTTTTTCTTATCCAATCCCCCGGCCCGCGCTGGAAAGGCCTCTGGCTCCTCCCCCCCGCCGAACCGAGCGACGCCGAACCAATCGCCACCCTCACCTACTCGATCACCCGCTACCGCGTGACCCTCCACCTCCAACCAACTCCTCCGGCCGCCGATTGGTCCCCCTTCCCTCTCGACA
>CAWUMN010000315.1:0-1560 GCA_963923595.1 uncultured bacterium | reverse complement strand
GCCCACTCGGACAACTCCGGCGCAGTGCCTCAAGGAGCGTGGGCGTCCCGCCCATCTCGTTCCATTCACAGAGCCGGTCTCCGGTTTGACTCGCTCGCCCCCGGTTGATTTCGCCTCGCTCAACCCTGCGGGCCAACCTTCGGTTGCTCTATCTCGCGCCTGCCCCGGCGCTCGATACTGGGTTTATCTTGACGAGATGTGTTTTTCAGCTTTGGTCATTTCGTATGAGTTCCGTAGCCGAGATAGAAGCCGCGATCGAGAAGTTGCCTATCCCGCAAGTCGATCAAATCGCATCTTGGCTTGAGAATTTTTGCCGCCGGCGAACCACGCCTCCTTCCGTTGAAAGCTGGTTGCAGCACGCTCGTGGCGCTGCAATTAAGGGAGCTGAGACTCAGGAAATCATGCGGTTCACCCGTGGAGAGGAATGACCCTGCTCGACACGAATGTGTTGCTGGATATCGCCACGGCTGATCCGGTCTGGCTTTCATGGTCAGAAAAAGAGTTCCGCAGCGCTTCGGCACAAGGGTCGATTCCGATTAATCCGATCATTTACGCCGAACTTGCTCCAGCCTTTGCTACCGTGGCCGACTTGGACCATTGGCTTGATCCAGCGATTTTCGAGCGACTGCCTTTGCCTTATGCGGCTGGGTGGTTAGCAGCCCAGGCGTTTTTGAAATACCGTCGCAGCGGTGGTGTGAAAACCTCGCCGCTACCCGATTTCTACATCGGAGCACATGCGGAAGTAGGCGGCCACACCCTCGTCACGCGAGACCCGTCGCGCTATCGGACCTACTTTCCGAGTGTTCGACTTATCGTTCCGCCGAATCTCAAAGGTGACCCGCACTAAGAAATCGCGATTTCCCCTTCGGCGTGCCGACTCCTGACGAGTCAGGATAAGCGGGTAAAAAGCCGGACAGGTTGGAACCCGCCACTCGCCACCATTTACCCGCCACAGCGGCTCCGCCGCCTCCCCCTCCATGCGCTCCTTTTCATCGTGGTGAGATTTGCGCCTCAAAACCTGCGCCTATTTTCCGAGAGTCATCCGAAAATTTCCTAAAAAAAATGTTGACCAAAAAAACCGGCGCACGATATTTTTTATGTATTCAGAGAATCATTAATAAATCCCTAACTCCAAACCCCTCTTCTCCCATACTCCCATGGACAAAACCTCCGGCTCCTCTCGCCTTGCCGCCGCCTGCTCGGGTTGTGGTTCCGCGCGATTTGTTGGCGGGCGGCAGGGCTTGGTTTTATCGGGTTCCGCAGGCCGGGGTGGGGTGGATGCCCCGTGGATTTCCGGCGAGGTTTTGGGCATGGGTTGGGCCATGCCGTTGCGTGATTCCGGAGTTGACGCCACCCGCCGAGCGGCTTGCCAACCAGAGCCAGCCGCCTCCCTCAAGAAGACTGCACAAGCAGCATTCACGCCCTTCGCGAGGCGTTTCGCCTTCGCGCTGGTTTTGGTTGTTATCGCCCAAGCTTCCATCCCGTGCGCGCGCGCGGCGGCAATTACTTGGAACGGCACGACGAACTCTTGGTGGGGGAATGGAACGAGTTGGATCGGGG
>CAWUMN010000314.1:0-1568 GCA_963923595.1 uncultured bacterium | reverse complement strand
CCTCATGCCTCCAGCCCGAGAAGAGATCGATCTGGTGATGGAAAAAAATCCACGCGCCGAATGTGATTCTCACGAGATTCCCGACGAGCACACAGCCGATCGTGAGCGCGTAGAGGATCGCCAGAAAGAACGCGCCCCGGCGCTGCCACATCGCGTAAAAAACACACGCCGAGGTCATGAAAAGGATCGAGTTGATTCCGCTGCAGGCCTCCTCCACCAGCAAGCGCTGGCCGGGAATTTCGATCAGCATTCCGCTCAACAAATGCGGCACGCCCAGCAGAGCCAGCATCAGGCTGCTGCCCTCCGTGGCCCATTCCTGTAGCTGGAGGGCGAAACGCTGGTCGAACTTCAGCGGCGGCGGCAACACCGTGATCAACAGAATCCACGCCGGGAACAGCGCCCGCACCAGAATCCAACCGCCCAGCCACCAGGCCGTGGCAAGGATCGCCACGAGGAACGCCGCCATTCCGATCCACGGCGACCACATCACCGCCGCAGCCGTCAGCAGACCGACGAAAAAAAGCACCAACAGCACCGTGATCAGGCCGGCCCCCTCCTCGAGCGGACGCTCCGTCTCCTGCAAGCCCCGCCAAGCCAGCACTCCCGCACCGGCCAGTGCCAGCGGGAAAAATTGGTAGGTGTCGAAGTTCCAGAGGTTCCAAAAAAACTGCGCCAGCAGCGGGCCGAATCCCACCAGCGCCATCAACCCGATCGTCAGCGGAGACAACTGCCCCCCGTCATCGATGTGTTCGTCCTGTGTCATGGAAAAGTCAGTCTGCGGTGTTTCTAAATTCGTAGCGCAGGCATTACTTCTTGCCGCGCGGTTTTTGCTGGGTGGGTTTGGGCGTTGGCGTGGATTCCGGCGCAGGCGCGGGAGCTTTGGCCACACCCAATTTCTCAACAAGAAACACCGCCTCCTGCTCGGAGACGGCCATCGGGGCGATTTGGGAGGCCACTTGCAGAGCCTCTTTTTGTTTTCCCGCCGAGGCCATGGCAGCTGCCACGATCGCCTTTTGGTGCGGCGGGAGTGTCGCCACATGCACATCGGGTTCGCACTTCTCGAGCACCTCGAGCGCCTTCCGGCCATCGCCCGCCTTCAGAAGCGCCAGCGCATGGGTCACGCGGAAGGCAAAGTCTCGCGGATTCGCCTCGCTCCGCCGGGCGATCGTCGTGGCATCCACCGGACGGCCGAGGATCAACGAGAGGTAGTCGATATCGTTTCGCACGGTCTCGTCGTTTTTGAGTGAGGGCGTCGAGGCGGCGATCTCGTAGACTTTCAGCGTTTGAGCCGCATCTCGCCGCATACCCACTGCCGGCACCACGGCACGCAACACCGTCTGGGCATCCTCGGTTTTTTCGAGCGCCTTGCGCAGGCCTTGCTCGAATAAATCCTGCTCGCCGGCCGTGCCGAGATACGCCACTGCTTGGATGAACTCCTCCCGCTTCGGGTAAGCAGCCTGGAGGGCCTTGGCATACTCGGCGCGCCCCTCGTTCCCGCGCCCCGCCGCCACAAGGGCGCGCCCGGCATAGAGACCTCGCAGATACGCCGGCAACGGCGTGCCCTCCTT
>CAWUMN010000313.1:0-1573 GCA_963923595.1 uncultured bacterium | reverse complement strand
CGCAGGTTGCCGGCGTGGGATGGAACTCTCGAAGAATCGTGTCGTCCCCCACCCCTTTGTTGAGTTGGCCGGAAAACGCTGTGCGCAGGTGCTGGACGCGGGAAAGTTTCAGCACGCTCGGTGCGGCGTCCTGGGAAAATTCGGCGCAGAGTTCGCGGAAGGTCGCTGCGAGCGAATCCACGACGAGGCGATGCTCGAGTTGTTCCTTCGACATTTTCAGAAGCTGGGACTCGAGGCGCTCATCCTCGACGGTATCGAGACTGCGAGGTCGCGTGCCGGCGACGGCTTCGCTTTCGAGGCGGTCGCCCTCGCGGCGGAAGAGGAGTTCCGGACTGGCTCCGAGGAACGCTCCCGACTTCGCCGTAGGCTGGAGGCAAAAGTGAAAACACGCTGGCGCTCCACCGGCGAGGATCTCGAGCAACGCAAAGGGCGTGATGGTTTCCGTCAGCTCAAGACAGGATTTGCGAGCGAGGACGACTTTTTCGAGCGGGCTGGATTGAAACTCCTTCAAGGCGCGTTCGACGGCTTCGGACCAGCCGAGGAAGTTCGGTTGGTCCCAGCGTGTGAGGACACCGGGACGGGGCGCACCCCCCATGTCGCCGAGCATTTCGATCCATTTGGCGACATCGGAGAGGTCGGTTTCGTCGTCGCAGAGATTGACCGCAAGCGTGGTGCGACCACCGGAGTGGATGATCTCGGCTTTTGGCACGAAGAAAAATTCATCGGGAAAATCGTTCCAGTCGCTGCGGTTTTGCGAGGCGGCATCGAAGCGGCAACCACCGAAAACGCGAACCCCGGGATCACCGTCGTCGAGAAGTTCCAGCAGGTCGGCGAGGCTTCCGAAGGCCGCGGAGCCCATGGCGAGAGTTTGGTCGCCGCCGGAACGCGAGCGCCAGAAGAAGCGGGGAAAGAGCGGGGCGCGGTCCAGCCATCGTGGCGAGAAGAGCCCCTCGTCCTCGAGCGTCCATTCGTAGCGACGAATGCCCGTGGCCAAGGGACGCGAGGAACGATGGGGGGCATGGAGGTCGTTGCGCCGCCCGATGCGGAGGGCGGATTGTGACGGGGCGGCGGGTGTCATTGCCGAGTCGTTACGCTCGCCGGGGCGTCAAAGTTGTGTGGATTCATTTCCAATTGCGGCCTAAACAAGATCAACATCGCCGCCATGACAAGCCCTGCCACTCACATCCACCGCCGCCGCGTGGAATTCGCCGACACCGACGCTGCGGGAGTCGCGCACTTTTCGCGGTTGCTGGCGATGGTCGAGGAGGCGGAGCACGGGTTTTTCCGGGAGCGCGGAATTCCGATCCTCACGGCCGACTCCGCCTGGCCGGTGGTCAAAACCGAGGTGGATTTCGCCGACGCGTGCCGATTCGGCGATGAAATCGAAATCCGCCTCGGGGATTTCCAGCCCGGCAAATCCTCGCTGGCGTATGCGTTCGAGGGGGCGATCGACGGACGGAGGGTTTTTTCCGGAAAAATGACGAAATGCCACATTTCCCCGGCGACGGGGCGGGCAGTGGAGATTCCGGGGGAGGTTTTGGAGAGGTTGAAGAAGAAGATTTGACCACAGAGG
>CAWUMN010000312.1:0-1592 GCA_963923595.1 uncultured bacterium | reverse complement strand
CGACTCCGACTCCGACTCCGACTCCGACTCCGACTCCGACTCCGACTCCGACTCCACGCGGCACGCCACTCCCTCCGGCGCCTGCTCGAAAGGATCTTTTCTCAACCATCTCGGGAAGCAGTGCGGACCAATGGACGGGCAAGACGGGATGCGCGTTCGATTTTCAATCCAGCGGCTCGACATGGGTCGCCGGCTTGGACGAGTCGAAGGTTTTTTATGCCGTTTTCGAAACGGAAAAATTGCGGCTCGGCATCGGCAAAGGCGGGCAGATTTATTCGATGCGGGGAGCTTTTGGCGAGGGCGTGCCGCCCCAGCGTTTGAAGGCACCTTGGATCGATGAGGTATGGCATTTGGTCGTGACCAACGAGGACATCGTCACGCCCATCCACAAATTCCAGAACGACGATGTCGCGAAGAATTGGGACATCGGCATGCCGCTACAGTATTTCATCCATCAGGCGGGGATTTATCTCGAGGGGCTGACGGGGACAAAGGAACTGGGGGCCGCCAAAGATCCGTTCTACTCGCCGTTGTTGGAGAGCGTTTGGGACCCGAATACCCGCACCCTTTTCCTCGCGCACTGGGCGCAAATGGCCCGGAGCCCGAATGTCTGGAAATCCGGCGCGCTGGTTCTCACGGCCTACCGCGACCTCGGCGACGGGGCGGTCGAGGTCACCCATGCGTTGACGAATTTCGGCTCCGAGGACTTGACCTACATGAACGCGCCATGGGGCGGTGTCCGCCACTCCTCGCTGCCGCAGACAGTGCTCTCGAAACCCGATGGCTCGTGGAACAAAGTCGAGGGCCAGTGGGGTTGGTCGGGCATTCCGATGGCGCCCTTCACCGAGACCGGGGGCTGGATCGCCTGGACCTCACAGGAGGCCAAAGACTCCGACAACGCCCTGGGTTTCGTTTTTGGAACAGAAAAAGACGGCCTCAAACCCTGGATGCGCGCCCACAGCCTGATCCTGCACGGCACGGCCGGGGATGTCGCCACCCGCGATTACAATGTGGTCGAGACGAGCTGCAATGTGCGAATCAAGCCGACCGAGACTTTGGTGACTCGGTGGTTTTTGGTGACAGGATCGTTCGAGCAAACCCGCAAGCGCGCAGCCGAACTGGTGCAGCACGCCAAGATGTGGATGCCGGAGCACAATGACTCCCTACGCCTGCCCGTCTGGATCAAGGATGGAAAACCCTCCCGCACCGGCGAGGGTCAGCCCTCGTTTCATCTGAAATCCATGTCCGGCCCAGGTCTGGCACCGATTTTTTTGATGGAGGACACCCGCTCTGGCGAGGTTTTTGCCACCCAGGATCCCCACCTCCTCACGCGCACCGCAAAGGTCACAAACCCCCTGCCCGCCGACCACCCCCAACGCGCGCTCTACGAAAATCGAACCGTTTACTACCAGTATGAGAGTCCGGGCGTCCTGCGCGGCTTGCTTGGCTACGCGAGGAAGGATAGCAGTTCGGGCAAAGAGGAGTTCTTCTCCGTAGAGGGAACCAAGGTGCCAATCAAAGAACTGCCCCAGCCAACGCCAACGCCAACGCCAACGCCAACGCCAACGCCAACGCCAACGCCAACGCCAACG
>CAWUMN010000311.1:0-1596 GCA_963923595.1 uncultured bacterium | reverse complement strand
GCCGCGCGCTCGGCCGCGAAGGCGGATGAGGCGAAACGCTGGGAGGAGTTCTGGTCGCGCTCGCATTTGGTGGTGAATCCCTCCGCTGGCGAAGGGGATCAAGGCTGGCTCGCGGGGCGGAATTACCAACTCTTCCGCTACATGCTCGCCTGCAACCGGGGCGGCGAGTTTCCCCTTCTATTCAACGGCGGGATTTTCACCACGGACAACTTCCCGGGCCGCATCAAGGTTTCGGGCGGCGCAGCTCCCTTGGGCGCGGGTTCTCCCAGCTCGCCGGATTTTCGCCGCTGGCTGTTCCTGTCCTTCATGTCGCAAAACCAGCGCTGGCTGGGCTGGCCCACAGTCGCTGGCGGAGATGCCGACATGATCGAGCCCACCATGGCCTTCTATCGCAACCGCGCCGGCGTCGCCGCCGAGCGGGCCAAGATCAACGGCGCGGAAGGAGTGGTCTATCCCGAGCCGCTCGATGTCTGGGGGCTTTGCTCGTTCATCCCGACCGGCACGAGCTTCTGTGGCGCGGGGCATCTTCATCAATATTTCTCGATGATGTTGGAGAACGCCTGGATGGCCTTGCAGGCCCGCGACACGATGGGGATTTCCCTCGAGAGAGACCTGCCGTGGATCGAGGGGACAGTGCTTTTTTACGACAGCTACTACCGCGCCCGGACCAAAAAACGCTCCGGCCAGGAATTGACGCTCGACGGCAAGCTCTGCATCTATCCCTCGAACGGGCTGGAATTTGCGATGGATGCCACCGACCCGATCGAAGTCGTCTGCGCGCTCCACCGCATCACCGCCGGATTGCTCGCCCTGCCGGATCTCCCCGCCGCCTCGCGCGAGCGGATGAAGCGTATCCAGGCGACCATCCCCGACCTGCCTATCGGCAAACGCCAAGGGCGCGACTCGGTTTTCCCGGCGCGTTCCTACAAGCAGGAAGCCAACAAGGAGGAGCCCATCGAGATGTTCGCGGCCTGGCCCTATCGCATGATGGGCGTGACCAAACCGGAAACCCTCCAACTCGCCCGCGACACTTGGGAAACAATCCCTCCGGAGCGCGCGCAGTTTTGCAAGAGGGATGTCTCGTGGCAGGCGACCGTGGCGAATGTGGCCTCGCTCGCCTACCCGGAGGAGGCCAAGAAGCGTGCGATCCACAAAATGTCGAACGCCGCCACGCCGCAGGCTCGCTTCCCGGCGTTTTTCGGCCCCGGCAACGATTGGCTGCCCGACCACAACTGGGGCGGCTCCGGCATGGTCGGAATGCAGGAAATGCTCCTCGCCCCCGAGCCCGGCCCGAACGGCAAGCTCCATCTCTTCCCTGCGTGGCCGAAGGATTGGGATGTGGATTTCAAATTGCACGCGCCGGGGCAGACGATCGTCGAAGGCGTCTTCAAAGGCGGGAAAATCGAGTCGCTCAAAGTCACCCCCGAGTCCCGCGCGAAGGACATCGTGAACTGGCTCGACAAGGTGACGCCGTATGAACCGCCGAACCCCGCCGACACCTCGGTGGAGCAACCCAAGGCGCCTGCCTTCCCGGCAAATTGAAATACCGCAAATCCAGATTTTCACCACGCCAGCCAATGAAAAAAACACAATGCC
>CAWUMN010000310.1:0-1599 GCA_963923595.1 uncultured bacterium | reverse complement strand
CAAACCGGAAAAAAACTCGGCATGAAGCTCATGGACGACTCACTGATCGAACTTTTCCAGGCCGGAATCATCTCCGCCGAGGAAGCCGTCTACCGCGCCGAACAAAAGGCCGATATGATGAAAATCACCGGATACAACTGACATGCCCTACATCGACCAGTTTTTTCAGGTTCTCGTCGACAGCGGTGCTTCCGATCTGCACCTCGCCGAGGGACAGGCGCCAAAAATCCGCCGACACGGCGAGATTGTCCCGATCCGCGAGGAACCGCTCACGCAAGAAGAAATGAGCTACATGCTGAGCGAAATTTGCACTCCCGAGCGCTGGCAGCGGTTCGAGGAAAGCGGCGACCTCGATTTCGCCTACGAAATGAACGAGGACAACCGGTTTCGCTGCAACTATCTCAAGCAAACGCACGGCTACGGCGCGGTTTTCCGGATCATCCCCACCAAAATCAAAACGCTCGAGGATTTGCGCGTTCCCGAAATCATCAAAACCTTCGGCCACATGCGCGGCGGCATCGTGCTCGTCACCGGCCCCACCGGATCGGGTAAGAGCACCACCCTCGCGGCGCTCATCGACTACATCAATTCCAACTTCTCCCGTCACATCGTCACCATCGAGGAGCCGATCGAGTTCGTTCACCGGAACAAAAAGAGCATCATCACCCAACGCGAAGTGCCCGAGCACGCCGAGTCGTTCCCTGCCGGCCTGAAAGCCGCGCTGCGCGAGGATGCGGACATCGTTCTCGTCGGTGAAATGCGTGACCTCGAAACCATCTCGCTCGCACTCACCGCTGCCGAGACGGGATTGCTGGTCTTCGGCACCCTTCACACAAACAACGCCCGCAAGACGGTGGACCGCATGATCGATGTCTTCCCGAGCGACCAACAGGCGCAGGTCCGCACGATGCTGGCCTCCTCCCTGCGCGGCGTTGTCGCCCAGCTCCTGATGAAAAAAGCGGACGGCTCCGGGCGCGTGGCGGTGAATGAAATCCTCGTGGTCAACAACGCCGTGGCCGCCATCGTGCGCGAGGGCGCGACCCAAAAGCTCCAGGATGTGATCGTCGCCGGAAAGAGTCAGGGCATGCAGTTCATGGACGACGCGATCTGGGAGCAACTCCTCGCCGGCACGGTCGGCCCGCAGGAGGCCTACATGAAGGCCATCGACAAATCCCGCTTCCAAGCCTTCCTCCCGCCCGAGGACGCCGCGCTCGCCAACGCCTGCGGCGCAGGCGAGGACCCGTCCCAATCCGCCAAGTCGGGCAAGGCCCCGCTCAAGGCGCGCTGACGCTCAACGGCGGCGGTTCAGCTCCCAGAGCTTGAAGTATTTCAAATAAACGGAGACCGCCTCCATGCAGGCGACAAGGAATCCCGGCAACCCTTCCCGCCAGCCTTTCCGGAGGATGTAGAACTTGAAAAAACGGGCCTTGGGCTTGAGCAGCAGATCGGCAAGACCGGCGCGGCGGCCTTTCGCATGAAGCGAGCGTGCGGCGGCGGAAGTGTGGGAGTTCATCCGCGCGACCTGATCCGCAATGTCGCGGTAAGTGTAATGCCGCAACTCGCCACGCAGACGGGAAACAGCCCCCGGCACTCGAGCGT
>CAWUMN010000309.1:0-1620 GCA_963923595.1 uncultured bacterium | reverse complement strand
CTCCTGCTCGTCGTTGGAGGCTACAACAGCTCGAACACCACGCACCTCGTCGAGATCGGCGCGCAGAAACTCCCGACATACTTCATTCGCAACGCGGACTGCATCGACTCGGCGGACTCGATCCGGCATTTCGACATCCACGCGAAAAAGGAAACCGCCGACTCGAACTGGCTTCCCGCGCGCGAACACCTCACGGTCGGCATCACCGCCGGCGCAAGCTGCCCGAACAACCTGATCGAAGAAACCATCCGCCGCGTGTTGGAGCTTCGCGGCGGCGTGGTTTCTTAGTCCGGATCAGGCTTTGTCCATCGCGGCCATCACATCGGCCTCGATATCGCCGTAAATTTTCGAGTCGCTCTTGAGGAGTTCCTTGGCGGCATCCCGGCCTTGCGCGAGCTGGCTACCCTTGTAGCTGAGCCAGGAACCACGCTTCTCGACGATGCCTTTCTCGAGCGCGAGATCGAGGAGCGAGCCGGTGTTCGAAATGCCTTCGTTATACATGATGTCGAACTCCGCCTCGGTGAAGGGCGGGGCGACCTTGTTTTTCACGACTTTGACCTTCGTGCGGTTGCCCGATACCGAGCCGTCGCCATTCTTGATCGCGCCGATGCGGCGGATGTCGATGCGAACGCTCGCGTAGAATTTGAGCGCCTTGCCGCCGGGGGTCGTCTCGGGATTGCCGAACATTACACCAATTTTTTCGCGGATTTGGTTGGTGAAGAGGCAAATCGTATTGGCCTTCGAGATGAACGAGGTGAGTTTGCGGAGCGCGTTGCTCATCAGGCGCGCCTGAGCACCGACCACCGCATCGCCGATCTCGCCTTCGAGTTCGGACTTCGTCACCAGCGCGGCGACGGAATCGAGCACGATGATGTCCAGCGCGTTCGAGCGGACGAGGGTTTCGCAAATGCGGAGCGCCTCCTCGCCCGAGCTGGGCTGGGAAACCAAGAGCTCGTCGAGATTCACGCCGAGCTTGCGGGCATAGCTGGGATCGAGAGCGTGCTCGACATCAATGAATGCGGCAAGGCCGCCGAGCTTTTGGGCCTGCGCGATCGCCGTCAAGGTGAGCGTAGTTTTTCCCGAGCTTTCCGGGCCGTAGATTTCGACAATGCGGCCGCGGGGAAATCCTCCGACGCCTAGCGCGCGGTCGATCATGATGTTGCCAGTAGGAATCGCCTCCACCTGCGATACAGTGGCGTCCCCGAGTCGGCGGATCGCTTCGCTGCCGTAGTCTTTTTCGATCTGTTGAAGGGCGAGGTCGAGGTTCTTAAGGCGGGCTGCGGCCGCCTTGTCGTTTGATGAGGAATCGTCGGATTTGGCCATAAAGAGGCGACGAATATGGACGCGCCCGATGGGGCGTGAAACAAAAATCCTCCGCCCTCCATCAAATTCTCGCCGCACCCACCACAGACCGCTAAAACCTCGCCCATGAGCGAACTTTTCCAGCAGGCGGTGGCCCATGCCATTCCCCTCCTCCAATCGATCGAGGGAGGCGTGAAACCCGCTCCCAAAGCCTCGCTGGCCGCTCTCAAGAAACTTCAATCCGCCGCCAAGGCACTCCCCGCCGCAGCCCCCGCCCCGCTCATGATCTCCGAAGAAAAACCCGCCACTGCCTGGACC
>CAWUMN010000308.1:0-1621 GCA_963923595.1 uncultured bacterium | reverse complement strand
ACCGTCTCGATCGGGTGGCCTTCGGCCCAGCCTAGGAAGGTCGTGGTGATAATGGTTTGCGCGGTGGAGGGGAGGGTTTCGAAGAGGCGGTTGCGGCGGAAGGTGTCGAGCTCGCCGAAGATGTCGTCCAGCAAGAGCACCGGGGGCTGGCTGTGGAGGGATTCGAGGTGGCGCGCTTGGGCGATTTTGAGGGCGAGGGCGATGCCGCGCTGCTGGCCCTCGGAGGCGAATGCGGAGGCTTTCAGACCGTTGAGGGAAATACCGAGGTCGTCACGGTGAGGGCCTCGGACGGTTTGGCGGAGCCTCTCCTCCTCCCCGCGCGAGGCGGCGAGACTTTCGGCGAGGGAACCTTCGCATCCGGGTTGGTAGGAGAGCGCAAGCGCATCGGCTGAACCGCTGATTTTGGCACAAGCGGCCGACGCGAGCGGTGCGGCGGCTTCCACTAGCGCCCGCCGGGCCTCCAGCAAAAACTCCCCTGCCTCGACCAGTGGGGGATCGAACGCCGCAATCTCCCGTCGCGGGCGGCCTTCTTTCAACAGGGCGTTTCGGGAGCGCAGAGTCCGCTCGTAGTCGCGCAGCGCTTTGCGGTAGCCGGGCACCGATTGCATTCCCAAAAAATCCAAAAACCGCCGCCGGACCGAACCGCTACCCTTCACGAGTTCGAGGTCGGAGTTGGCGAACCAAGTGATGCGGGCCACGGAGAGGTAGTCGTCCGACCTCGACTGCGGCTTGGAATCGAGCATCAACTCGCGCGATCCCGGCGAAAAACGGCAGGCCAGATGCGAATCCCCCACCCGCCCTTCAAGGGCGCACGCCGACTCACTGGCTTGGATCATTTCGACCGGCGACGAGGTGCGCGGCGATTGGAGACGGAGCAGGACACAGACCGCCTCGAGGATCGAGGTTTTGCCCTGCGCGTTTTGGCCGACGATAAAGGTCCGCCCTGGCCCGGGATGGAAATCCAGCGCGTCGAAACAGCGGAAATGTCGCAGGCGAACCTCGGTGATCACGCGGGGGATTCTGCCCGGCCCGCGCGGGGCGTCAAATGCGTTGCCGGGATTTCGGTTTGCCATGGAAAACCATCCCGCGCATTCTCCCCCGCACTGTGGCCCGACCCGAAGGCATTTCCGTCCGCTCCTACGAAGCCCGCGACCGCGAGGCGATCCGCCGCCTGTGCTGCGAGACCGGATTTTTAGGAAATCCGATCGACCCCGTTTTCGAGGACCGCGAGCTTTTCGCCGACTATCTTACGGCCTACTACACCGATGTGGAGCCCGAGGCGTCGTTCGTCCTCGAGCAAAACGGCGTAGTCAAAGGCTACCTCCTCGGCTCCCGACGCCCGCTGCGCCAGCAGTGGTTCGGTTTTTTCCAAAACCTCCGACTCTTCGCCATCGGCATGTTGCGCTACTCGGGCTACAACCGCGCCACCCGCGAGTTCATCCAGTGGATCCTCAAAAATTCCTGGCGCGAAGTGCCCGCCGCACCGCGCCGCACCGCCCATTTCCACATCAACATCCTCCCCGAGGCCAAGGGTCTCGCCGGGTCCCATGAAATGATGACGCGCTACTGCGATTTCCTCCGCTCGAAGGGGGAGACGCAGGTCTTCGGCCAGATGGTGACC
>CAWUMN010000307.1:0-1628 GCA_963923595.1 uncultured bacterium | reverse complement strand
GAGCCGATCACGCCGGAGACGATCGAGAAAATCCTGGAACGCGAAAAGCCGGATGCGGTCCTTCCGACCCTCGGCGGCCAGACCGCGCTCAACGCCGCGATGTCGCTCGTCGAAAATGGCGCGCTGGAGCGTCATGGCGCCCGTCTCATCGGGGCCAATGCCGAGGCCATCAAGCGCGGCGAGGATCGCCTGATCTTCAAAAACATCATGCTCGAAATTGGGCTCGACTGCGCTCGTTCGGGTGTCGCCCACACGCTCGAGGAGGCCCGCCAGGTCGCGGCCGACATTGGCACCTTTCCTCTGATCATCCGCCCCGCCTTCACGCTCGGCGGCGCGGGCGGCGGCATCGCCTACAACCGCGAGGAACTGGATGAAATCTGCCGCCGCGGCCTTGACCTCTCGCCGGTCAGCGAGGTTTTGGTCGAGGAATCGCTCCTCGGCTGGAAGGAGTTCGAGATGGAGGTCATGCGAGACCGCGCCGACAACTGCGTGGTCATCTGCTCGATCGAAAACCTCGACCCCATGGGCGTCCACACGGGCGATTCGATCACCGTCGCCCCGATCCAGACTCTCACCGACAAGGAATACCAAGCGATGCGCGACGCGAGCTTCGCGGTCATCCGGGCGATCGGTGTCGAGACCGGCGGATCGAACATCCAGTTCGCCGTCAATCCCGCCAACGGCCGCATGGTCGTCATCGAAATGAATCCGCGCGTCTCGCGGAGTTCCGCCCTGGCATCGAAGGCGACCGGTTTTCCCATCGCCAAAATCGCCGCCAAGCTCGCCGTCGGCTACACGCTCGACGAACTCAAGAACGACATCACCCGCGAGACGCCAGCCTGCTTCGAGCCGTCGATCGACTATGTCGTCACGAAAATCCCGCGCTTCACTTTCGAGAAGTTCCCGAAGGCGGATCCCACGCTGACCACCCAAATGAAGAGCGTCGGCGAGGCCATGGCCATCGGTCGCACCTTCAAGGAATCGCTCCAAAAAGCTCTCCGCTCCCTCGAAATCGGCCGTTTCGGCCTGGGGGCCGACGGCAAGGACATCGCGCCGGACCTCGACACGATCCGCCAAAAACTCCGCATCCCCTGTGCGGAACGGATTTTCTTCATCCGCTACGGATTCCTTGCCGGGCTGACCGTTGAAGACATCCATGAACTTTCCTCGATCGACCGCTGGTTCCTGGAGCACATCCGCCTGATCGTCGAAGAGGAAAAACGCCTCGCCTCTCTGGCGCATCCTCTCTCCGCCGCCGACTTCAAGCGCTCCAAGCGTTTCGGGTTTTCCGACCGCCAGCTCGCCCATCTCCTCAAAACCCCTGAGCCCGAAATCCGCAGGGCCCGCAAGGCCGCCGGCGTTGTTCCGACCTATCGGCTCGTGGACACCTGCGCCGCCGAGTTCGAGGCGTTCACGCCGTATTACTATTCGTCCTACGGCGACGAGGACGAAACCCGGGCCGGCGACAAAAAGAAGGTTCTGATCCTCGGCGGCGGCCCGAACCGCATCGGGCAGGGCATCGAGTTCGACTACTGCTGCGTCCACGCCGCTTTCGCGCTGAAGGAACTCGGTTGGGAGACCATCATGGTCAACTCCAACCCCGAGACCGTTTCGACCGACTACGACAC
>CAWUMN010000306.1:0-1629 GCA_963923595.1 uncultured bacterium | reverse complement strand
CGGCCTCCCCGCGAAAACCGAATTCCGCGTCCTGCGCCGAGATTCCGATGGCACCGCCTTGATCGAAGCCCGCCCGCTCACCGGTCGCACCAACCAAATCCGAGCGCACCTCTGGCATCTCGGACATCCCATCGTCGGCGACCCAGTCTATTTAGAAAACGCCAGCCTCGGCGCGGGCCAAACCCTCCCGCCGTCCGCGCCCCCGATGTGCCTCCACGCCCGCCGCCTTGCCTTCCGCCATCCAATTCAAAACATCCCCATTTGCTTCGAGTCGCCGGTGCCGGGCTGGTCTATGTAAAAAGGTTTTTTCCTCAAGAGATTGTTCCCCTGCCGCGATTGACTTCGCACTGAAAATCACCAACAACCTGCCCATGTTCAACGATCCCGAATCCCTCCGAATTCAAGCCCGCGACGCCGGTAAAGAGGATTGGCAGTTGTGGGGGCCGTATCTCAGCGATCGGCAGTGGGGGACGGTGCGCGAGGATTATTCGGCGGATGGGGATGCGTGGACTTCGTTTCCGTTCGATCACGCCCGGTCGCGGACCTACCGCTGGGGCGAGGATGGGTTGCTCGGCATCTCGGACAATCGCGGGCTCCTGTGCTTCGCGCCGGCGCTCTGGAACGGCAAGGATCCGATTTTGAAGGAGCGGGCTTTCGGTCTTTCGAACCCGCAGGGGAACCACGGCGAGGACATCAAGGACTACTTCTACCATCTGCGAAACACGCCGACGCACGCGTTCATGCGCGGCCTCTACAAATACCCGCAGGCCGAGTTTCCCTACCAAAAACTCATCGAGGAAAATGCCCGCCGCTCGCGTTCGGAGCCCGAATATGAACTGGTCGATACGGGTGTTTTCAACGAGAGCCGCTACTTCGATGTCTTCGTCGAGTATGCCAAGGAGTCGCCCGAGGATCTCGCGATCAGGCTGCGCATCATCAACCGCGGGCCGGATGCCGCGCCGCTGACCGTCCTGCCGACGCTGTGGTTCCGCAACACCTGGGCGTGGGACGAGGGAGTGAAGGACAAACCCGGAATCCACATGCTGCCGGGCGGGCACGCGGTGGTGGCGGATTGCGGCGACCTGCCGGAATACCATCTCTACGCGGATGGCGCGCCGGAGTGGATTTTCACCGAGAACGAAACCAACAACAACCGCCTCTACAATGTGCCGAACAAGGCGTCGCATGTGAAGGATGCGTTCCACGACTACATCGTCGATGGCCGCGCGGATGCCATCAATGCCGCGAAGATCGGCACGAAGGCGGCTGCCGTTTACCGCCACACGCTCCAGCCCGGCGAGGAATGGACGATCCGCCTGCGGCTCTGCCGTCCCCCGAAACCCGAGCCGTTCGGCCTCGTCTTCGACCAGCTTTTCCAGGAGCGCGAGTCGGACATCAAAGCCTTCCAGAACGCAATGAATCCCGGCGCGCCCGAGGATTTGCTGCATGTGATGCAGAGCGCCCTGGGTGGTCTTTTCTGGTGCAAAAAATTCTACTGCTATCCCGTGACACGCTGGCTGGAGGGCGATCCGACAATGCCCAAGCCGCCGGCCGAGCGCTGGCGCGGACGGAATGTCTTCTGGCGCGAACTTTACGCGAACGATGTCATTTCGATGCCCGACAGTTGGG
>CAWUMN010000305.1:0-1637 GCA_963923595.1 uncultured bacterium | reverse complement strand
GCGCCGGCCAGGCGCGCGGTGAGTTCGGGTTGTTTTTCGGAGAGGTCGTTCGAGCAGGCGGGATCGGACTGGAGATCGAAAAGTGCCCACCGGCCGGGTGGCGTGACTCCCCAGTGGAATTGGGCATTTTCCTTCGTGTAGATCGCCGACTTCGAGCCATTGCGGACATGTCGGAGATTCACGCATTCATTTTTGGGATCCGCCTTGCAGGCCTCGTTATCGCAGGGGTCGGATCGCACGAGGATCATGTGGTTCTGGAGAACGGCGGCTTTGTAGTATTTGTGCTGGGCGGCCATTCCGCTGGGCCAGCGGCCCGCGTGGATGAATAGCATCCTGTCGCCATGGCCCCACACGACGGGGCTTTTTGCGTCGAGGAGCGGCACGAGGCTGTAGCCCTCGAGCTCCTTTTTCAAAGCTTCCGGTATCGGCGAGGAGGTGAGTTGGCAGATCGTGGGCAGAAAATCGAGGTGGGCCGTGAGATCATCCACCGTGTGGGGCATCCAGTGACCGGTCCATCGCCAAAAAGAAAACGCCCTGGAGCCTCCCTGCCACGGCATCGTTTTGCAGCCGCGCATTCCGGCGTTGTAGACATCCAACCCATAGGTCGCGCCGTTGTCATTCATCAGCACGACGATCGTTTTTTCATTCAATTTTTTCTGGTCGAGCAGGTCGAGCAGTCGTCCGATGTTGTAGTCGAGGTTCATGACCATCCCAAGGTAGGTCGCCTCCTCGTCGGTGACCTTGCCACGGAAAGGCGCGATGAATTCCTCCGGCGCACCGAGCGGGGCGTGTGGAGAGATTGTCGCGACCTCGAGGAAAAACGGCTCGCTCGGAGAGCTTTCGATGAAGTGGATGGCCTCGTCGAAATACAAATCCTCGCGGAATCTTCCCGGAGTCTGGCTGACCCGCTTGCCGTTCCGCACAAGAATGCCATCCCCTTGATTGAGCGAGTAAGTGTCGAACCCGGCGTCCGAGGGTTTGTATTCTTCGCCGAGGTGCCATTTGCCGATGAGTCCGGTCCGGTAGCCGGAATCCTTGAGAATCCTCGGGAGCGTGACCGCCTGATTGTAGAGTTGCTCGCGCGGATGGCGGGTATGTGTCACGCCGTTGCGGAATTCGTGCATACCCGTGAGCAACGCCGCGCGGGTGGGGGAACACGAGGGACTCACATAGAAATTCTCGAACCGCACCCCTTCATTGCGGAGCCGATCGAAATTCGGCGTCTTGAGCAACGGATGGCCGTTCCCGCTCGTGTCACCGTAACCCTGATCATCGGTGAGAATGAAAATGACATTCGGCCGGTCCCCTGTCCCGCTTTGATTGGAGAGGTTTTCCGCCGCACAAAGGAACTGGAAAATTCCAAGCGAAAGAAAAGCTGCCAGAAGTGTTTTTTTCATTTTTGGAAATGGGTGAACGATTGGAGGATTTCATTCCCCGTTCGACTTGGCGACATGCTTTTTTCGAGCCGCTTCGCCCGGCTGATCGGGGGATATCCTCGCAGATTCGTGCCGGATCTCGGGGATGCAGGACGATGCGCTCAATTGCCACGGCACCTATATGACACTAAAACAATTCTTGTGATCCGAGCGGGGATGGTTCCAGTCTCTGTTCGCCAGCCCATGAACAAAATTCTTCTT
>CAWUMN010000304.1:0-1644 GCA_963923595.1 uncultured bacterium | reverse complement strand
ACCTCGACGAGGTGGACAAACTTGCCTCCCGCGCCGAGAGCGGACGCGATGTCTCTGGGCGCGGGGTTCAAACCAATCTCCTGAAAATCATGGAGGACGGCGATGTGCCTGTCCTCTCGCCGAACGATGTCACTGGCCAACTCCAATCGGCTATGGCCGCCGCGCGCGGGAACACCCCAGGAATGCCCGACAGCATCTCGACGAAGCACATTCTTTTCATCGCCAGCGGAGCGTTTGTGGGCCTCGACGAAATCGTCGCCTCGCGCCTCGGCCAATCCACCATGGCGACCGCCAAGGCGCTTGGGCAGTCGAACACCAGCGATTTCATCCGCTTCGGCCTCGAGCCGGAATTCATCGGGCGCCTCCCCGTGCGCGCCGCCTGCCACGCGCTCGATGAGGATGACCTCTACCAAGTCCTCGGAAAAAGCGAGAGCAGCCTAATCCACCAATACGAGCGGTCCTTCGCCGCCTACGGCATCAAGCTCCGCTTCGAACCTGATGCCCTCCGCAAGCTCGCCTCCCTCGCTCGAAATGAGGAAACCGGCGCGCGCGGCTTGATGACGGTGCTGGAACGAACCTTCCGCGACCTCAAATTCCGCCTTCCCTCAAGCCGCGTCCGCACGCTGACCATCACGGCGAAAACGGTCGAAAATCCCGCAGCCGCCTTGGCCAAGCTACTGAAAAAATGAAACGCCCGGTGGTGGTGTTCGATGGGTCGTGCGGCTTCTGCCGCCAATGGATCGAGCGCTGGCGCGAATTGACCGGAGAGGCTGTGGAATACCGCCCCTCCAGCGAAGCCGCAGCGGATTTTCCAGAAATCCCACCCGAGGAATTCGACCGTGCAGTGCAATTGATCCGCCCCGATGGATCGAGGATTTCGGCAGCCGAGGCCGTGCTCGAACTCACCGAGCCACACAGCCTCGCGGCAAAATGCGGAATGTTCGCATATCGCCACAGCCAAATGCTTGCGGGGCTGTTTGAGAAATCCTACGCCGCCGTGGCCACCCACCGTGGATTCTTTTCCAAGGTCACCCACTGGCTCTGGGGCGCCTCGGTTCAACGCCCCTCGTTCGCCATCGCCAATACGATCTTCCTGCGCTCCCTCGCCCTGATTTTCCTCATCGCGCTGATCTCCTACCGCCACCAAGCCTCAGGCCTCAATGGCCCCAACGGCATCCTCCCGGTCCGACCCTTTTTTGAAGCGGTTGCGAGCCAGTTGGGCGATGGCGCGTTTTGGGCGCTTCCCTCACTGGCCTGGTTGTCTCCCGATCTCGGAGCCCTGCACCTTCTCGCCGACATCGGCATCGCCGCCTCGATCGTCGCCCTACTCGGAATTCTCCAACCGCTCTGCTTTCTAACCCTTTGGGCGGTGATGCTCTCGCTGTGCGTGGCCGGGCAGGATTTTTACGGCTTTCAATGGGACTCGCTCCTGATCGAAACGGGATTTCTGGCTATCTTCCTCGCCCCCTGGCGTCTTTGGCCGAATGCGACTCCCGCCGAGCCTCCACGAATTGCGCGCTTTGCCGTGCTGGCGTTGCTGTTCAAGTTGATGTTCTCCTCCGGCGTCGTGAAGCTCACGAGCGGCGATCCCAATTGGCTGAATCTGCGCGCGCTCGATTTTCACTTCCTCACGCAACCCCTGCC
>CAWUMN010000303.1:0-1654 GCA_963923595.1 uncultured bacterium | reverse complement strand
CGTCGTGGTTGGGGTCGGCTTGGGGGTGGGAGTTGGAGTCGCCGTGGATTCGACGATGTCGGATTCCTGGGGAGCGGGATCGGGGGTTGGTTCCGGTGTCGGCTCGGGCGTTGGCTCTGGAGTGGGTTCGGGGGTCGGTTCAGGCGTGGGTTCCGGAGTCGGCTCCGGGGTGGATTCCGGCTCGGGCGCGGATTCGATTTCGGGTTCGGAGGCGGCGGCCTGGCTGAACGAGCCGGGGGCGACCCAGACGATTTCGCCTTCGGGTTTTTTCACCTCGCGGAAGGTGAAGTAAAAAATGGCTCCGATGAGCAGGAGATGAAGGACGGCGACAATGACGACATTCCGCCGGAATTGCGGATTGGCCATGTCAGGGAGCAGTGGATTTGTCCTCGCGGGTGGTCATCACGCCGACCTTGGCGATCCCCGCGCGTTGAAGGATGTCCATGACGGAAACGAATTGTTGGACGGGGAGTTCGAAGTGCGGCCTCACGACGACGGCGGTGTCCGGCTTTTCCTGCTTGGCGGTGATGAGTCGGGCTTCGAGGTCTTGCGGGGAGATGAGCTGGTTGTTGAGTTTGTAGGTATTGTTTTTATCGATCGAGATGGTGAAGACCTCGGTCGGGTTGACCGCGCCTTTGGCCGTGGTGCTTTTCGGAACGACGAGGTCGAGGCTGTTTTCGATCAGGGGGGTGGTGATCATGAAAATGATCAGCAGCACGAAGGCTAGGTCGAGGAGCGGAGTGACATTCAGCTCGCTGAGCGTGTGGAGGCCGTGTCTCGAGGAGTAGCGCCTCATGGGTCAGGACTGGCCGCGGCGCGAGCCGAATTCCACAAAGCGGTGCTCGATCTCCGAGGAGAATTCGGCGGCGAAATTGTCGGCCTGCACGAGCATCGAGCGCACGGTGGTGACGAGGAAGTTGTAGCCAAACATGGCGGGGATCGCGACGAGGAGGCCGATGATGGTGGTGATGAGCGAGCCGGAAATGCCGGGGGCCATCGCGGCGAGGTTGGCGTTGCCGGCCTGGGCGATGCCGGCGAAGGCGTCCATCACGCCCCAGACGGTGCCGAGGAGTCCAATGAACGGCGCGCCGCTGACGGCGGTGGAGAGAATGATCATCTGGGATTCGAGCTTTAGGGCGGATTCGCCGACGGCGCGTTCCATCGCGGCCTGGACGGCTCGCATCTGGGCGGGCGTGATTTTCTCAGCGATCTTCAAGCGCGCGGCGAAGGTCTCGTCGATCTCGGTGGAGCCGAGCATTTGGAAGCAAAGCTCGTCGGCTCCGGCTTCGTAGATTTCAAAAATGTTCGATCCCTCGAAGCGCACATCGGCTTCGAAGAGACGCAGCGGCTGGCGGTCTTGATGGAAGAGATCGAGGAAGCGGGCGTTCTGGCGCTGGCAGAATCGCAGGAAGCGGAACTTCGTGACCATCACGGCCCAGCTGAAAATCGAGGCGAGGAAGAGCGTGATCAGGATGAGCTTTCCTTCGATCGTGCTTTCCAGAAACGCGTAGACGAGACCCGAGGCGATCATGCGGTTTTCCTCACTTGGCGGCTTTGCATTGGCGAAGTGCTAAATGAACTTGGCGCTCCATGGAATGCAAAACGAATCTTTGCCACGGGAGCGAAAGCCCCCATATAGTTTCCGCATGGTCAA
>CAWUMN010000302.1:0-1655 GCA_963923595.1 uncultured bacterium | reverse complement strand
ATACCGGTTGATGGGTTTTTCAGCCATGTCCTCCCCGGATTGAGTGTTTCAAACCAGGGGATTCTTCTTTTCGCCGGAACGATGGGGGTTCTCTTCGCCCCGAAAATCTTCGTTTTTTTCCAAGCCATCCTCTCGACCCGCTTTCGCAAAAGCTTCGGCGGCCTCCGCGCCATCCTCTCCGGTGTTGTCATCGAAACCTTCGTTTCCACCCTCGTGGCGCCGATCTTCATGCTTTTCCACAGCAAATTTCTTGTTTGGACATTTCTCGGCAAAAGCGTGCGTTGGGACGCCCAAGTCCGCGGCTCGGCGGGAACCTCTTGGAAATCCGCCGCCAAGGCCCATGCGGCGCATTGTTTGATCGGTTGCGTCTGGGGTTTTCTCGCCCTCATGCTGGATCGCTCCCTCTTTTTCTGGATGCTCCCCGTGCTGCTGGGCTTGATTTTCTCAATCCCGATTTCCGTCACCACCAGCCGCACGGGGTTGAGCGAGGCCCTCTTGCGTTCGAGACTCTTGCTTACCCCTGATGACACCGGCCGCCCTTGGGAACTCGATGAAATTTCACGCCGCCTCGAACATTCCGCCCCCCCGATTCCCTCCAGTGCGGAACTTGCCCCCTTCGAGGGAATCAGCCGCGCGATCGTCGATCCCTATGTGAATGCCGTCCATGTAACCCTGCAGGACGCCCAATCCTCCAAATCCGAAAGCCTCGCCGGGATCGCCGACCGCCTTGCGACCTTGGGACCCGAAAACCTCACACCGGCCGAAACCCAAGCCCTCATGGCCAGCCCCGACCACATGCTGACCTTGCATCGCCGAATCTGGACCACTCCGTTCGCCGAACTCGCCCCTTGGTGGCGCCATGTCGTCACCGGTTACCGCCGAGCCGCGTAAAACAACCAACCCGCTCGAACTGCGTCCTATTTTTTGCGGTTGCTGGAGACCTGCTCGAACAAATCGGCGATTCCATCGTCCACGCGGAGGTCGATGATTTTCCATTGCGTGCCCGAGCGGTAAAAATAAAACCGCCAACGCATCGGCACATCCTCGTTGAGCGATACGCAGGTGTAGCGGAAGAGCGAGTTTCCGACTTGGAGGGATTCCACGATCTCATGGCCTTTCACCGGTCCAAAATTATCGAGCGCCTGCCTGGTCTTGGCCTTGAGTTGTTCGATGTTCTCCGTGCGCTCCGAAATGATCGTGTTTTTAACGAGGCCCTGATAAGCGGAGTCGAGTTGCTCTGCTTGGAGGTCTGAGAAAAACTGCCGCAGCACCTCGGTTGGTTCCAGCTTCTGGGGGGTGGGGGAGATTTCAGTCTTCGTGGATGCCGCCTCGCCACCCGTTGGAAAAACCAAGCGCTTCTTGCCATCGGCAGGAGCTGCGTGGAGCGCCGCAACGGAAATCGCCAGAAGGCTGAAGAGGATTGAAAAAACACGCATCCCAGAGAATTCGCTTGTTTTCGACCGATAGGCAAGTCCCCGCAAATGATGCCCCTCCCTTCGAGTTTGTTTGCAGTTGATGAGGAGGAAATTCGTGATTTGTGCAGTTCGCCGGCAAGGTCCCCTTGCCACAATGCCCGAAGAGCAAAGCAATAATTTCCCATCCCAGCCCATCGGGCCGTTCCCATCGGCAATTTTTTCCCGCCCTTTAGAAAAAAA
>CAWUMN010000301.1:0-1655 GCA_963923595.1 uncultured bacterium | reverse complement strand
GGGCGATTTGATTCAACTTCCGCCACTCCACAAATTCCGGCATGGACAACGATCAATCCAACCCCACTAACGAAGTAATGAACGGCGACGAGGCGGCGGCTTTCCTCAAAATGCCGAAATCCACCCTGCTGAAACTCTGCAGCGAAGGGCAGTTGCCCGCCGTGAAAGTTGGCCGGAACTGGCGTTTCAACCGCACCGCCCTCGAAAAATGGAAAAGCGAGAAAGCAGGATCCGAAGTCGACTTTCCGGATGATTCCGGAGTGGTCGGCGAGCCAACACCGCTCGACTTCGAGGAGAACCTCTCCGAAGCTGAAGCCTCTGTCGGCAAGCAGATCAAGGAGGTTGTCGGCTCGGTCGGCGGGGATGATTTTGAGACAACAGGCGATGTCGTGGAGTTGGACAGCATCTCCGAAGGCGTCGGGGAAGTGCATGAAATCGAGGAAGCCCCAGCACCGAAAGCCTCCCGTCGCGGGCGCTCCTCCTCGGCCCTGGATTTGATGGCCCAGATATCCGACAAATCCCCAGGCCGCCGTGGAGCCAAAACGACCCGCGCGAAGACCGCCCCGGCTCCGGCGCCTCGCACCAAACAAACGCCGACAACAGCTCCAATTCCCCAAACCTTCAAGCGCGATACCCACATCGATGACGGCGCAGTGGAGGTCTCACGCCCCTACAATCGCCAAGCAACCGCCGCTCCAGCGCCTCGCGCTCCGGAGCGCCGCTCATCAGGCGGCGGAGCCCTCGGCGCGCTCAAAAAACTGGTCTACTGGGCGGTTGTCCTCGTAGTTCTGGCCATGGCCGGCGTAGGCGTGAAAAGCATGCTCGTCCCCATTTCCACCCAACCCATGGTGGGTGTCACCGAAGAGACCGTCACAACCGAGACTCCTGCTCTGCCGGAATTCCAAGTGGTCTATCGCCACAACGAGGAGGAAAATCTCAAGGAGGACAATCTGAAGGTTCCGACCCCCCCTCCTCCAGCTCCGGCTCCGACCAATACGACTCCGGTCACCTCGGCCACACCTGTCGATACGGTGGCCCTGCAAGCACCTCCCGCTCCTCCTCAAGCCCCTCAAGCACCAGCTGCCGCGAAGGAGGGAACCCAGCAACCCGCCGTGCCTATTGCGACCAACCCGCCGGTCAGCCGCAGCCTCGAGGCGATCAACCGACTCCTTCCTGCGCTATTCAACCTTTCGGGAACCACGGTCAACAGCAACAACAACGAAATCCGCATCACCTTCCAAGAGGGTGTCTTCTCGTCCGGCATCACGGTCAGCGACTCGGGCAAAGCCCAACTCGCCAGAGTCGCGGAATTCCTCAAGGTCAACGCCCCCGACTTCTGGGTTATCATCGAAGGCCAGACCGACAGCAAACCCGTCCGTTCGAACTCCCCCTTCCGCGACAACTACACTCTCGGCCTGCGCCGCGCGGTGGCGGCTACCGAGGTGATGCGTTCCGAAACACAGTTCCCGAACGACCGCCTGCTCGCAAGTTCCTCGGGTGGCCTGCCGCCACCATTCCCGGAAAACGAGTCCGGCTCGGCCTCGCGCAACCGCACGGTCATCCTCCGCCTCGTTCCGCGGATTCTGGAGTAATCCGGAAAGCTACTTTTTGATTTTCAGGCGAAGGAAGGTGGGGACATCCAAATCCTCGCCTTC
>CAWUMN010000300.1:0-1656 GCA_963923595.1 uncultured bacterium | reverse complement strand
CGACACATTATTCGATGCCGACAAGGACGGATTCGCAGTTCCCCACGAGTGGGAAAAGTAGGGTTGATACCCGTGGTCGATAGCTTTTGGACTGTCTGAGGGGATAGACTTGCTGCGGGGAGGGTTTCGGGCAAGCGTGCCCGCCCTCGGGCTCACCGCCACGCGCCCTCTCGATGCGCTTCGAAAAACCAGCCTGTAGCTTTTTCAACCTCTCCATGACGGGCGGGAGGGGGCGAAGCGGTTGGACTAATTTACATAGGCGACATGCCAGCCTTTAGCCACTAGCCCATCCTCCAGCGTGGCCAGGCTTCCGGCGAACTCGCCGACCCAGAGCCAAGGTCGGCCGGCAGCGGGATTTTCAGGAACTTTGAGGGTGACATCGGCTCCGGCGACCTGAAATTTTTCCACCTTGGGCGCGGCCTGGAGACCGACAATCGGGAAACACAGGGCAAGCATGGTGAATAGGGATCGGTCCATGGTTCGGATATTGGAGGAGACTCCGTGTTGTCACTCGGGGGATTCGAAAATCCAGCGGGATTGGGGTTTGCCATCGGTGGGGAGGTTGAAAGAGAGGCGGTAGGTTTTGCTGACGGGGTCGAAGTCGGCTTGCCAGTAGTCGTTGCCGTGGACGGCTTGGGTGAATTCGACGGGTTTGCCATCGATTTCCTCGTGGAGCATGAAGCCGAGCGGGGTTTTCAGGCCTTCAAAGCGGACGGGGACTTGGGCAATGCCGCCGTTGATGTCGAGCACGACGCGGCGAGGGAACCGTTTGCGGAGCCAGGCGGGGGGCTGGTCCGAGGTGGTGGCGCCGAGGTTTTGATGGAGAAATTTCCAGATAGGCTGGAGCGCAGCGAGCGGGTCTTCGACCTGGATGATGATCGGGTAGCAGTTGGTGACGGTTCCCCCGGTGGCGTTAACCTTGAGGTTGTTGCCGGTGGCTTCGCGGTGGACGGTTTTCCAGGAGCGCGGGGATTCGGCGAGGTGCTGGCGGAGGGCCTCGTTCGGGCCGTAGTAGTCGTCAGCACAATGCGGCACGGTGATCCACTCGATGTCCAACTCGACCTTGTCGCCGGGCTGGTAGTTATCGAGTCCGGCGGGGGGCGTAAGGAGGAGGCTGAGGTCGGATTGCCCATCCGGCTTCGTGCTGTGGACGGTGAGGGTGATGCTGGGGCGGGTGATTGATTTTCCCCCAAAGGTGGCTTTGTAGGAGCGGATAACGAGGGCCTTTGCGGCGGTTCCGAAAACGCCGTCGCGACCGGGCGGGAGGAGGGGCTTGCTGTCGGGGAAGGCGACCCACCATGGCCCCTCGCCGTTGAGTTCGAGGCGGTCGAGGACGACATCGCCGGGCTTGGCGCCGGCGGGCGGGGTTTGCTCGGCGATGAGGCCGTCGCGGTTGCCGTAGGCTACACGCGGGGTGATGTAGTTATGCGAGTCGCCGACTTTGAAGAGCGAGCTGTCGTTGGTCGGAAGCGGCGCGGCGAAGGTGTAGGTGTTTTGGAAGAAGGTGCGGACATAGTCGTCGGTGCGGGGCACGCGCACTGTGCTCTGGAAGGCGACCTCGCGGCCTTGGCCGAGCCAGCCTTGGTATTTGAGTTCGCTGAGACAGGGGCCGTGCGCTTCGTAGAGGGCCTTGAGGCCGACGGTTCGCAATTTTTC
>CAWUMN010000299.1:0-1659 GCA_963923595.1 uncultured bacterium | reverse complement strand
CCAAGTCTGGAAAATCCAAGCCTGCGAGGACGCGGCCTTGCCTTCCCCGAGCAGGGTGGGAATCTCCCCATTTTCCCAAAGGATTCTGCGCTCCTTGTCGGGTAGATGGTGTTCCGGTATGTAGAAAGTGGTCGTCACGGAAACTACAAACAAATGATGAACAGAATCCTGCAAGACTGGAAAGCCAACGAAGGAAATCCCAAGGGACGATTCGTCATGGTTTTTTTCAGGGCTTGCCAGATTGTTCGCGGCTGCAGCCTTTGGCCTCTCGGACTTCCCTTGCTGGGAACCTATGTCGTGCTTGTCCACTGGATCATGGGAATCGAATTGGACTATCAAACCGAAGTCGGCCCCGGTTTATCTCTCCAGCACGCGGTGGGGCTTGTCGTGCATCAAAAGGCCCGCATCGGCGCCGGATGCACTCTGCGCCATGGAGTGACACTGGGCGAGCGTGTCGCAAATGGCGCGGTGCCTCTCCTGGGTGATGGGGTCGAAATCGGAGCGAACGCGGTGATTTTGGGAGGGATCTCGATTGGTGACCGCGCGGTTGTCGGCGCCGGGTCCGTGGTCTTGAATGATGTGCCGCCCGGTGCGGTGGTGGCCGGAAATCCAGCTAAAATCCTGCGCCCGGCCTCGTGAAAATTCTTTTTCTTTCCAGCCACGCGCACTGGATTTTGGACGAGCGGGAAACGCGAACATCCGGCGGCGCCGAATTGCAGGTGGCCTTGCTTGCGCGTCAGTTGGCGATGTGCGGACACGATGTGGTGATTGCCGCAGGTGATACCGGACAACCGGACAACGACATTCTGCAAGGGGTTCGAATTCGCAACGCCGGGAAGTTTCAAACCGGCAAAATGACAGAAATGTTGAGTGCGGCCCCGAGGGTTTTTTCGGTGATCCGGGACGAGCGGCCTGCATGGGTGGTTGTGATGGGTTGGACGGCCTGGCTTTTTCTGCTTTGGCTCTGGAGGCCGATCCTCGGATATCGGCTCGACTTCATCTGTGCGCTCGACAGCGAAATCAACGGTGCCTTTGTGAAGCAAAATCCGGTCTTGGGTCGATTGTTTGATTTTGCCGTTGGCCGCTCCGATGCACGGCACGCGATCACTCGCGAGCAAAGGGAGGTTTTTGAAAAGAGGGGGATGCCCGCTACGCTCTACCGGTATTTGATATTTCCCTGCAAGGCCGATGCGGGCATTGAAAAAGACACCGACTTCCTGTGGGTTTCGCGGTGCCAGAATATCAAGCGTCCGATGCTGTTTCTGGATCTGGCGGAGGCATTGCCCGATCGATCGTTCACCATGATTTGCCCGCCGGAAAACCGGACGCTCTGGGATTCCGTCTCCGCACGCGCTGCCAAACTCCCGAACCTGAAATTCATCGAAAGCGTTCCCTACCACGAAATCCAGAGCCGCTATGATGCGGCGCGGGTTTTTGTGAATACCTCGGAGTGGGAGGGGTGGCCGAATAGCTTTATTCAGGCTGGGCTGGGCCGGACGGCTTTGCTGTCGCTGGATGTGAATCCGGATGGGATTTTCGAGCGCTTCGGGTTGGGGTGTTTTGCGGACGGGGATTTTGAGAAATTCCAATCGGATGCGCGGGCGATGATCGGGGATTTCAGCGCCCTGGAGCGGATGCAGGCGGGGTGCGCGCGGTTTG
>CAWUMN010000298.1:0-1663 GCA_963923595.1 uncultured bacterium | reverse complement strand
GATTTCTATCGCGAACTTCATATCACCCCCGCAAACATGCGGACCCAACTTGCCTTCGCTGCCGAGGGTGCCACGGGGGAGTTTTTGCCCGATGGGATTTTTGCGAGCCATGTTTGGATCGAATCCGGCTACTGGCAAGTTCTCGCAACAATTCCTGCGGCAGTGGTCACAGGCCTCGACGAGATTTCCCCGGGCGAAAAATGGCGTTTTTCCTTTTGCCGATACGACGCGTTTCGCGATGGCCGAAAGCCGATCCTATCCTCCACCTCGCCACACCCCGTGCCGAAGTTCCACCGCCCCGCCGAATGGGGTGCGATGATTTTCGGCTAGGCCTTGACCCGCTCGATCTCGGCGCCGAGTTCGTTGAGTTTTTCGTCAATCGATTCGTAGCCACGGTCGATGTGGTAGACGCGATTCACTTCCGTGATTCCATCGGCCTGAAGACCCGCAAGAACAAGCGCGGCTGAGGCGCGGAGGTCGCTCGCCATGACTGGCGCGCCGCCAAGTTTCGGCACTCCTTTGATCACAGCCGTGGCGCCTTGGAGCTCGATGTCGGCCCCCATCCGTTTCATCTCCGCCACATGCATGAAGCGGTGCGGAAAAACATGATCGCTAACCACACTGATTCCCTCGGTTGTTGCCATCAACGCGCACATCTGCGCCTGCATGTCGGTGGGAAAACCTGGATACGGCACGGCATCGATTTTCAAAGCAACCCGCTTGGAGCCTGGGCGGATTGTCACCTGACTTCCATTTGAGTGGATTTCGAAGCCCGCCTTCGACAACAAATCGGTAACCGACTCCAAGTGCGCAGGGATCACGCGCGAGACGGTCACCTCGTCGCCGGAAATAGCGCCAGCCGCAAGAAAAGTTCCCGCCTCGATACGGTCTGGGATCACCTCGTGCTCGGCACCATGGAGTTCCTTTACCCCTTCAATCGTGATGCTCCGCGTGCCGGCGCCTTCGATCTTGGCGCCCATCGCGATCAGAAAATTTGCCAAATCCACCACCTCGGGCTCTTCGGCAGCGCCGTCGATCACCGTGACCCCCTCGGCCAAAACCGCCGCCATCATCACATTTCCAGTTCCCAGAACAGTAGAGCCGAAGTTGCTGCGGAGCGAAATCCTCGCCCCTTTCAAATGCGGCGCGAGAACCTTCACATTGCCGCCGGAAACTTTCACCGCCGCACCCAAGGCCTCGAATCCGCGCAGGTGCAGATCGATCGGCCGGTCGCCGATAACGCATCCGCCGGGCAGCGAGACCGTGGCCTCATGCTCGCGCCCGAGTAGCGGGCCAAGAATGCAAACCGAAGCCCGCATCTTGCGAACGATGTCATACGGCGCGTGGGTGAGGATTTTTTCGGCGCGGATTTGGACTGTTCCGCTCGCCCGCTCCACCTCGCAGCCCAGTTCGCTGAGGATGGTGAGCATGTAGTGAATGTCACTCAGGTCGGGAACCCGCGAAATGGTGCAGGATTCCTTGGTCAAAAGAGTCGCTGCAAGAATCGGGAGAGCGGAGTTTTTTGAACCGCTTATCTTGACGCTGCCTCTCAGGCGGCGCCCGCCGTGAACCAAAATTTTATCCATGTCGTGCGAGAACGAATCGTTGTCGAACTTTGATAGACGGGACCCGCCGCCATGTCCCGATTTTTCAAAGCGGCCCC
>CAWUMN010000297.1:0-1665 GCA_963923595.1 uncultured bacterium | reverse complement strand
GCACCTTCGAGAATGCCAGCCTGAATCGTCGCTCCAAGCGCAATGGCTTCGTCGGGATGCTGGCTGATGTCGGGTTCCCGGCCAAATACTCCCGCGACAAAACGCCGAACCAGCGGCATTCGGGTGGCTCCACCAACGAGAATGACGGCATTCAAATCCGAGGCTTCAGTTCGAGCGTCGGCGAGTGAACGCAGGCAATGCGAGCGGGTGCGCTCGATGAGTGGTGTGCAAACCTTCTCCAACTCGGCACGGGTGTAGGTTTTTCTCAAAAACTCGACGCACTCGGTGTCGCTGAGGGAACATTTAATTTGTCGGGCGTCCGCGATGGCGAGGCCCCAGCACTCCGCGAGCGCGGCGTCGAAATCATCGCCACCCAAGCGAGTGTCGCCGTTCGTGGCGAGGACCTCGAAGACCCCCTGATTGAGTTCGAGAATCGAAATATCAAATGTGCCGCCGCCCAGATCGTAAACCGCAACGCGGGCTTTTTCGCCGAGGCGGTCTAGCCCGTAAGCCAGAGCGGCAGCGGTGGGTTCCGCAAGAATTCTTTCAACGGAAAAACCCGCCAACTCACCGGCGCGCTTTGTTGCCGCTCGCTGGGCATCATTAAAATAGGCGGGAACTGTGATCACGACGCGGTCGACCACCTGCCCGCATGAGCGCTCGAGGTCGGCTTTTAGCTTCGACAAAATGCGATAGGAAATTTCCTCAGGCGACAGCGCCTGGCCATCGATCAAAACACTCAGCCATCCCCCTGCACCTGGACCAACCGGATAATCAGGCAACGGCTCCGGCTTTTCGTGACTCCGGCGGCCGATGAGGCGTTTCACAGAGGTCACGACCCGCGCAGGATCGGTCGCTTTTTTTTTCAACGCCGACCAACCGACCAATGTCTCCCCGCTTGGACCAAACCAAACCGCCGAGGGCGTCAGTCGCCTCCCATCGGCGTCAGCGACAAGAACGGGAAAACCACTCTCCATCACCCCAGCGAGCGAGTGGGTGGTTCCAAGATCGATGCCGGCGATCATTCCGGAAAAAGCTTTTGAAGCGAATCCTCTACGGGCGAGGAGGCATGGAACCTGCCTCGCGGAATGTGATGCGACCCTTTGTGAGATCGTATGGAGAAATCTCCACCGTTACTCTGTCGCCCGGCACGATCCGGATGAAATTTTTACGCATCTTGCCGGAAATGTGAGAGAGGATCACATGGTTGTTCGGCAGCTTCACCCGGAACAGCGTGCCGGGAAGCACATCGACCACCACACCCTCGCTCGTAATACAATCGTCTTTAGCCATTCGAGGATTGTGAATACGCCAGGCTCGGCCCGAACGCAACCCTGCGACTCGCGCGCTCCGGCAGGTTACAAATTCTTAACGATCTTTGATCTTTTCATCGGCGACAGGGTCGGAGCAAATAGCCTCAGTTCTATCCGCCTATCATGTCAAATTGCAGCTTATTATTATTGGCTACCTTTTGCGCCAGCGTGATGGCGGTTGAGCGGCTACCCGCGAACGATAAAAAAGCCGAACCCGCTCCATTGCCGACGGCCCAGACGGGCGGAACTGCCGACGAGCTTTTCGCGCAGGCGAAAAAGGCCTTCGATGAAAAAAACTACAAGGCCGCCCTCGAGGCCTACCAACAATTCCAGATCGACTACGGGACTGCCC
>CAWUMN010000296.1:0-1669 GCA_963923595.1 uncultured bacterium | reverse complement strand
GACAAGGAAGTCCTCGTAGAACCACGCGACCTCGCGCATGAACGGGATCGCGCGCTTGGCGAGAAATTCCCGGTCGCCGGTGTGGAGCCAGTAGTCGAAATAAACCTGGGCTAGCCAGGCGCCGCTGCCGGTCCAGAACTGCACATGCGCCTGGAGGTTTTTCTTCAAGCCGCACTCGGGCGACATGTAGAGCGGGGGCAGGATGCCCCGGCAGCCGAACATGTTTTTCGCGTTCGTGCGGAAGTCATCCATGCGCTCCTCGAGGAGGTCGAAAACTCCCTCGACGCATTCGGGTAGTCCGCCGGGAAGGGCAGGCCAGATGGCCATCTGGAGGTTTTCATTGAAGAAAAATGTGCACCACCAGGGAGGGAGGTAGTTGCCATTCCAAATGCCTTGGAGGTTCGGCGGCAGGGTTCCTTTTGTGGCCGAGGAGATGAGCAGGTGGCGGCCGAAATTCGCGAGCCGCGCGAGCAGGGCGTCGGGCACATCGCCGCGGTAGGCTTTCATCAAAAGCTCGTCGTTCGAGAGGTCCGAGCCGTCCACATCAAGGTCGAGCACGCAGCGGCCGTAGCGCTCGCTGTGGATTGCCTCGTGGCGGGCTTGCAGGTCGGTGCGGGTGACGAGCGCGGCGAGGCGATCGGTTTCAGCTTTCAACTGCTCCGGCGTGGGAGCGATGAGCATGGTCGCGACGATGCGGCAACCGGGCTTGGGCGTGACGCGAACCGAGTGGCCGCCGACGCGCGAGGAGGCGAGGTCGCCCCAGTGGGCGATCACGGTGCAGGAGGCCTCCTCGGGTCCGTCGAAGCGCGAGGCGATCCAGCCGGGGCCGAAGGTCGTGGTCTGGCGGATGTTGAGAGGTTGCTGGCGGTCGGTGTGATCGATGGCTTCCGCGAGATCCTGCGGTGTGAACCACAGCGTCATCTCAGGCGGCGCGCCGCCCTCCTCGCAGGGATTGAAGACAACGCAGTTATCGGCCGAGGAAACAAACGCGGTGCGCTGGTAATGCCGACCATCGAGTTCCCAATCCACGCCCGCGACGCCTTTGGAAAAATCCAGCCAGCGGCGGTAGCCACGGAATGCACCGGGAATTTCGCGGCGGATGTTCAAAACAGGCCCGGGCAGGTAGTGCGCGCTGTCGGCGATGTAGCCGAGTTCACGCCAGGCGCGGCGGTAGACATCGTTGGCGGTGCCGAAATCCCCGGCATCAAGCAATCGGCGGACCTCTGCGAGCAAGTGGGAGCTTTCGGGCAGGTCCGGCGAGACCGCGCCGACAAAGTAGCGCTCGTGGTTGAAAAGAATGCGCTCGTGGGCGAGGCCCCCGAATTGCATCGCGCCGAGCGAGCCGTTGCCGAGTGGCGAGGCGTCCCGCCAGTCGAATGCCGCGCTCTCCATCCACGAGGAGTGGATGCCTTTGTATGCCTGTCGTTGTGTCATTGTTTGATTTTGAAAAAGTTTTTCTTACTTCGCGCCGCCGGAAAGGACACGGCAGAAATACGCGCCCTGCGGCTTGCCCGAGGAGCGCTGGCCGTCGATGACGGGTTCGAGGAAAATCTCGCCGGCGGGTAGGTCAGCCTCCATGCGGACGCACTCGGTGTCGGCTGGGATTTCGGTAGTGATCGTTTTACCGGCGATTTGGAGGCGAGCCTCGCCTTTCGCGAAGGGTTTCGAC
>CAWUMN010000295.1:0-1677 GCA_963923595.1 uncultured bacterium | reverse complement strand
CGAGTTGGCCTTGGCGCGACTGGGTCATCAATGCCTTCAACAAAAACATGCCCTACGACCAATTCCTCACCGAGCAGTTGGCCGGCGACCTTCTCCCGAATGCCACGCTTGACCAAAAGCTCGCCACCTCCTTCAACCGCAACCACGGCATCAACGACGAGTCCGGATCGATCAATGAGGAATGGCTTACCCACTATGCGGTGGACCGCGTGAGCACCTACGGCACGGCGGTCATAGGAATGACCATCGGTTGCGCCCAATGCCACGACCACAAATTCGACCCGATCTCGCAGAACGATTTCTTCAGTTTGATGGCCTATTTCAACAGCATCAATGAGTTCGGTGTTGAGCAACAGGATGGCAGCCGCGCCCGCGCTTACCCGCCGTTCATCCAAGTTCCCACCGAGCCCCAGAAGCAAGTCATGGAAACGGTCAACAAGACCTTCGCCGCCTTTCAACCTGTTCGCGACGACAAAACCCCCGAGGCGATCAAGGTTCCCGATGAAAGCAAGGGCATCGACTGGGCGGTTCTCGCCCCCGCAGGAGCCTCGCGCCCCTCGAAAAAAGATGCTGGCTTGGCTGGCTCCAGAGATGACAACGGATTCGCCGGGGCTGGTTTGGGCGTCATCAATTTCGACATGCCGGAACACAAAGACCGGTTTTTTTCAGAAGGAAATGCCATCCACCCGATCTTCCCGATTGCGCCCGGCGAGGAAATGACCCTGGAGTTCGCCTTGCCGGAAACGCCGATCAACACCGTGCGCGTGGATTCGGTGAACCCCTTCACTTATCTCTGGAACTACCAGTTCGACAGCGTGTCTTCCGTGCTCGGGATGGACTTGGCGACCGTTCGCCAAGCGTTGCCCGATATCCAAGTGGAACTCGACCAAGGCGGCAAACGCGAGCCCCTCGCCGTCACTGCCATCCGCTCGACCTTCCAAGGCCTCAGCCCCGAACTCGCCGCCGCGCAGGCCGCCGATCCCGCCAATGGTTGGAAACTCGGCATCCCCGGCATCGATAGCTGTGTATTCCTCCAACTCGCCGCCCCCGTGACCCCGGCGAAGGGCGCGAAGCTCGTCTTGAAACTCAAATTCCAAGGCTCCGAGGCCACTTACGGCAGCGCGCTCTCGAACAGCTTCCGCGTCGCCATCGCCAACAACCCGCACGGCCTCGACGACTGGCTGGCATTGTTCAAAAACAAGGACCGCCTGCCTTGGATGAACGACACCTGGCTCGCCGCCAAAGCCAATGCCGTCGGCAAGTCGCCCTCCACCGGCCTCGACCTCGCCCGCGCGCATTTTCTCAAAAACCACTACGACCAATGCGCCACGCGCGTGATGGTCATGGAGGAGCGGGCTCAACCCGTTCAAACCTATGTCCTCGCCCGTGGCGCCTACGACAAACCACTCAAGGACCGTCCGCGTGAACGCACCACACCGGCCGCCTTCCCGCCGCTGCCGAAGGATGCTCCGAAAAACCGCCTCGGCCTCGCCCAGTGGTCGGTAGCACCGGAAAATCCTCTCACCGCCCGCGTGCAGGTGAACCGCCTCTGGCAGCAGGTTTTCCTGAACGGCCTCGTGAAGACCTCGAATGATTTCGGGTTGCAGAGCACTCCGCCGACGCATCCCGAGCTTCTCGATTACCTCGCCGTGGATTTCCGCGAGAACAAATGGGACA
>CAWUMN010000294.1:0-1690 GCA_963923595.1 uncultured bacterium | reverse complement strand
CGAGGACGGCCTGGCTGTTGTGATACATGTAGTTCCGGCCGACCTGGTCGGAGCCATTGGCGAGGCCGTTCGGGTGCTTGTCATTCGCCGACATGAGCAGGAGTCGCGCGGAATTCGCCGCGCCGGCGGAAACAACGACGAGGCTCGCGCGGAACGATTCGGTTTTTCCACTGCGGTCGACGAGGACTTCGCTCACGGATTTGCCCGAGGGATCGGTGACGAGTTTCAACACCTGCGAGTCGGTGAGGAGCGTGACATTCGGATGCTCGAGCGCGGGCCGCACGCCGAGGACTTCGGCGTCCGACTTCGCCTGCACAAGGCAGGGAAACCCATCGCAATCCTCGCAGCGGACGCATTGGCTGTAGGGCATATTCGCCTCGTTGAGCATGATGCCGCAGGGCGAGTGGAAGGGATGGTAGCCCGCGCGCTTGAGGTCGTCGGCGAGCTTTTGGATGCGCGGCTCGTGCGAGACGGCCGGGAAGGGATACGGCTCGCTGCAAGGGGGCTCGGTCGGATCCTCGCCGCGCGCGCCGTGGACATGATACATGCGCTCGGCCTTCGTGTAGTAGGGCTCGAAATCCTCGTAGCCGAGCGGCCAGGCGGGCGAGATGCCGTCGTGGTGCTTGAGGACGCCGAAATCCTCCTTGCGAAGGCGGTAGAGCGCGGCGCCGTATAGCTTCGTGGCGCCGCCGACGAAATAGTGCACGCCGGGCTGGAATTCCTTTCCGTGCTTGTCGCGCCAGGTGTCCTTCGAGGTGTAGCGGTTCGCGATGAAAACCTCGGAGGCCGACCAGTTCTCGGGTTCGCGCGGGAGCCAACCGCCGCGCTCGAGGATGAGGATGCGTTTGCCCGAGGGCGCGAGGTGGCGTGCGAGCGTGCCGCCGCCGGCGCCGCTGCCGATGATAATGATGTCGTAGTCGTTGGCCATGGTGTTTTACCTGTCGATTTGGGGCACGGGTTTCGCGCCGGTGGTGTTGAGTTTGATCGCCCAGACCGAGTCGGACGAACAAATGAAGAGGATGTTGTTGTCGCGCCCGCCGAAGGTCAGGTTCGCCGTCTGCTTCGGGAGCTTGATTTTGCCGATCAATTTTCCTTTCGGGTTGAAAACATGGATGCCGTCGAGCGCACCGGAGTAGACATTGCCCTTGGCGTCGAGACGCATTCCGTCGGGGAAACCGGGCGAGACGACCGCGAATTCGCGCTGGTTCGAGACCGACTTGCCGTCCGCCGAAACATCGAACGCATAGATCGTGTGCGGCTTGTCGTAGTAATAGGTGCGCGGGGCCTGGATCGCGCCGCTGTCGATGATGTAGAGCGTCTTCTCGTCGGGCGAAAACGCGATGCCGTTCGGCATTTGCAGATCGCCCGTGATGACGCTGAGTTTTTTCGTTTGTGGATCCCAGCGGTAGACATTGTTCGGCAACTCGGCTTCCTGCGGGAACTGCAGCGAGCCGTAGCTTGGGTCTGTGAACCACACCGAGCCGTCGGATTTCACGACAAGGTCGTTCGGGGAGTTCAGCGGCTTGCCGTCATACGAACCCGCGAGCGTCTCGACTCGGCCGTCGAGGTGCGTGATCGAGACGCGGCGGCCTGTGGTCTCGGCGGTGAGCAGGCGCGATTCGAGGTCGGCAGTCTGGCCGTCGGCAATGCTCGAAGGGTGGCGGAAAATGACCGGAGCGTCCCATGAGGC
>CAWUMN010000293.1:0-1705 GCA_963923595.1 uncultured bacterium | reverse complement strand
TGGCGCACTCGCCGTCGATCCAGTATTCGGAGAAACCCTTGTCCACTTCGTAGTTGGTGGCCACGGCGGGGAGGTCGGCTTGGTGTTTCCAGTTCAGGTCGTAGACGCCGACTTTGTCGCCACCTTGATACCAGAGGTATTGGTCGGATTTGACCTCGCCTTGGATGGCGAGCGTTCCGGCACCGGCGTGGATGACGGGGTTTTTGATCGAGGAGGGTTTTTCCCCGACCATGCGGAGGTTTTCGATGAGGACTTTCGGGGCGGTATTCGCTGGAATGCGACCGAAGCCGATCGAGGCGGACTGCACGGGGCCGTAGTCGGCGAATTTCGTGACGTAGCGCATGCCCCAGCGGCCGGTGGTGCGGGCGGCTTCGCCGATGGGGATGAAGATGTCCTTGCGGCCGGTGAAGTCGATCGGGATGACATAGTCTTTGGCCGTGCCGACTTGGATCACGAGGAACGCGCCGCTGCCATCGCCCGTGACGGTGCAGGCCACGCCGCGCGCGTTGGTCGGGTCTGCCTTGAAGGCGAAGGTCGGGAACCCGTCCTGCTTGAAAATTTCCGTTTCGCCGGGTGCCGGCGTGGGCTTGGGTGTTGGTGAAGGAGCGGCCGCAGACTGGGCGGGGGCGGCTTTGACCAGATTGTCGTAGGAAATCTCCAGAGCCGGACCGACATCGGTGACCTTGTAATCGCCGAGGTTTGTCAACTGCGCGGCCGTTGGCTGCATTTTGTAGGGATCGGCGCTGGCCGGCGCGGGAGCGGCGGCAGGCTTGGCTTCGGCGTTTTTGGCATCCACGCCGGCTCCGATCATGTAGCCCTCGAAATCCTTGCTGACGGTTGGAGCGGCACCTGCGGGTTGGGCGGGGGCGACCGAGTCGGAGTAACCGCTCAGGACCCGGATGATGAATTGCGGCGCCTGGCGGCCGAAGGGATTGTCCAACCTCACGCGCTGGCCGGGCCCGACATATTGGCGGGGCAGAATGCCGGCGAATTCCTGCACGGTCGTCCAATCCGCATCCTCCTTGCCGCGGGTCATGATGGTGAAGGGCTGGAGTTCGTAGGCACCCCCGGCGCGCCGGGCCTCGTAGACGATCTTGGCGCTGCGGTGGGCGGAGGGGTGGTTCATCGTGTTTGGAGCACGGTCCAGGTAGTAGGAATCGGAAATTTGCTTCCGCTGCTCCGGGCTAAGCTTGGGGGAGATTTCGCGCCAGGTGGCGAACTGGTCGGCGATCAATTCCGAGAGGCCGTGGTCGTGAATGAAATTAGGGCCGATGCCGAACATCGGCTCGGGTTTTCCGAAACCGAACGAGCGGCTGTTTCCCGCACCGCCTGGTGCGAGCGTGAAATGGTTTTCGATGGGGCTCGTCGCGAGGCGGCCGGGCCGGTGGAGCGTGAGCGCGGCACTTCCGCCGCCGGGTTGATATAAGATCTGGTATCTTTTGCCATCAGGCCCGGGTTTCGAGAACATGCGGTAAACCAAATCCCAAGGGTTCGGAGAGTCCCCCGAGCTGTGGCTTGTCATGGGCCGTTCGGTATTCTGGTAAACAAACATCGTCCATTTGCCGTAGCCCCAAGGGACATCGCAGTGGCCTTCGGCGCCATCGTATTCGTTGTGCTGGACGCCGAGGCGGGTGAAAAATTCGGCATAATCCTTGGCGGTGATTTCGGGCAGGTCGGTCATGCTGTCCGGGTAGTAGTTTTGGCC
>CAWUMN010000292.1:0-1722 GCA_963923595.1 uncultured bacterium | reverse complement strand
ACCAACTCCAGACACGCTTCACTTCCAGTTTGAATTTGAGTTTCTGAGACCTTCCCTGATTCAGCGGCGACTCGCGTGAAAAAGGTATTCCACATTCCCGTCGCGGCCGGTGATGGGAGACACCATGTGACCCAACCAGCGAGTTTCCAATTGCTCAACAAACTGCCGGATTTTATTCACACAGGCTAGACGCACCGACTCATCAGATACGATCCCGCCTCGTTCCACCGATTCGCGCGGCGCTTCGAACTGCGGCTTGATCAAGAAGATCAAATCCCCCTCGGGGGCCAGCACCCGAAGAACGGCGGGAAGAATAAGCGTCAGCGAAATAAAACTGACATCGCCCACAGCCAAAGCCGGCGCGGGGGTGAAATCGGATGGCTCCAGAAACCGGGCGTTCACGCCCTCACGATGCTCCACACGCGGATCATTCCGGAGTTTCCAGTGTAGTTGCCCCCGCCCGACATCGATTGAAAAAACCCGCGAAGCCCCGCGCTGCAAAAGGCAATCGGTGAATCCTCCAGTCGATGCCCCCACATCGAGGCAAAGCTTACCGACTGGATCAACGCCGAAAAAATCCAGAGCCGACTCCAGTTTGTAGCCGCCCCTGCCGACGAATCGCTCCCTGGCTGCAAGCGAAAGACAATCGTCCGTCTTCACTGGCGTGCCTGGTTTCGATACAGGCCGACCATTCATCAAAACCTCACCGGCCATTACCGCCCGGCGGGCGCGCTCGGCCGATTCGAAAAAACCAGCAACCGCCAGAGCCTCGTCCAGCCTTTGTCTCCGCGGAGGCATCCCTCCGTTGATCAGGGCTTCTTGGGAAACGCGTCGTTCGAGATCACGGTTCCGTCGCTCGCGAGAAATTGCATTTGGCCAAAGTAATTGTCTCGCGGACCGTAGCACCACACATACCACACCGGAACGGAAGCCGTGCCTTGCTGAGTCAGGGAAAAGCTCACCGAACCGAGAGTTTTGCCGTTGGCACGGGCATAGCGCTGCGCCAGATCGAAAGCATCGCGGGAATCGAACTGGATTTTCGAAAGATCAATCGGCTTGTTGGAACTGAAGGTCTCGCGGAGTCCCAAGCTAACTTTGCTCGAAATGACCTGACCAGCCGCCAACTCAAACTCGCGGAAACCGCCTTTTTTGTTCTTCGACTTTGCGGCGACATACCAAATGTCCGGGTTGGGATCGCAGTCGTCCGCAGAAACCTTGAGAATCCCATTCTTAAATTCCGCAGGAACCGCGCGAAGATTTGCCAAAGCCCCCTTGTTGTCCTCGGCGAGTGCGGAGGAAACAAGTCCGACGCAAATGAGCAACAGAATTTTTTTCATAGAACTCAAAGCTTATGGTTGGGATGCGGCGGCGGCACGAACCATTTCGCGAAAGATCGGTGTGGCAGTTGCCACCAATTCCGCCGGTCCGGTCATTTTCACAAAAACATCTCCCTTTTGAGAATCCTCCAAAATCGCCCCCTCGAGGGCGTAATTGTCCAACGGAGTAGTCGGACCACCCGGCATTCCGCTTTGAAATGTGCCACGGGCGACAACATGCACAATCATCGTATCGCCGACCTTTTCCTCGGTCTGGCCGGTATTGGAATTTCCAAACTGGGCAAACCAACGATCGACATTCGCCTTCACACCGCCTCCTTGACCGGGTCCGAAGTGAAAAAAGGTGACCTCCGCCGCGCTACCATCATTTCCCGGGGCTGAAAGC
>CAWUMN010000291.1:0-1723 GCA_963923595.1 uncultured bacterium | reverse complement strand
GATCGTTTTACCGGCGATTTGGAGGCGAGCCTCGCCTTTCGCGAAGGGTTTCGACTCTGGAGCCTCTGCGGGACGCTGGCGCAATTCGAGCGTGTAGACGCCGGGAGTTTTTACATCCACCAGCCAACCTCCCGCAGCACCATCGGTAACCATCTTTTTTTTGCCTTCCTGCCATTCGCGCAAGGTTTCCTGTTCGTAGGTCCCGCCGGCGACTGGTTGTCCTGTCGCACGGCTGGGTTGCCAATCCATGCAGGTGAGATCGACCGCGCCTTGGCCCGGCAGGCCGATGATGAACGGTTGCATCGTAGTCGCCTCGGCGCGCACGGAATTCCACCAATCCAGATGCGCCTGGCGGAGGCGGTCACGGATTTCGGGGTTCGCAGCGGTGATGTTGTTTTTTTGGCCCGGGTCGGTTTCCAAATCATACAGCTCCTCGCCATTGACGAGGCTGTATCGCTGATTGCGCACCGAGGCGTTCAGGAACGGCAATTTCTCCACGGGCGTTCCCGACCCCCAGCGCGCCACATGGGTGGGGACCACGCGGTCGGTCCAATCGGCGGGTTGCTTGCCTGTGAGCAGGATCGGCAGGAGCGAGCGGCCGTCGGATTTAGGGAAACCCGAGAGATCGAGTGAGCAGGCTTGCGCGAGGGTGGGGAGGATGTCGCAGAGCGAGCCGAGGGTTTTGACTTTTTGGTCTGCCGGGAAATGTCCAGGCCATGAGAAAACCGCTGGAACCCGCACGCCGCCTTGATAGGCGCTGGCTTTGGTGCCGCGCAGGCCGCCATTGAAATCTCCAGGCTGTGGCGAGCCGCCGAGAGCGGACCCGTTGTCTCCCATGAAAATCACAATCGTCTCGCGGTCGAGACCGTCTTTGGCGAGTTCGGCCAGCATTCGACCGAGCTCGGAGTCGAGATTCGCGATCATGCCGTAGAATTTCGCGAGGTTTTCCGGCAAGCCCGCGTCGCGATAGGGTTTCACCCACTCGTCGCTGATTTCGAGCGGAGCATGCGGGGCGTTCAGCGGGAGGTAGCAGAACCAAGGTTGCTTTTCCGAGCGGATCCACTTGAGCGCCTCATCAACGAAAATGCCGGTCATGTAGCCCTTGTAGGATTTCCATTTTCCGTTCTCCTGGAGGTGAGGGTCGAACATGGTGTTTCCCCAAAAATCGGGGGTCTGGCCGGTTGCGCCGCCGCCGATGATCAGGGCATGCTGGAAGCCCCGATCGAGGGGGTGGAAGGGGTGGGGATCGCCAAGGTGCCATTTGCCGAAAATCGCCGTGCGGTAGCCGGACTTCGCAAACGCATCGGCCATCGTCGGGACTCCCGCGCGCAGGATGTTTCGGCCTTCAATGGTGTGGGTGACGCCCGAACGAAACTCATGCCGACCGGTCATCAACGCCGCCCGCGAAGGCGAGCAGGTCGGGCTCGCGAGAAAATCCGTGAACCGCACGCCGGAGGCCGCCAGCGCATCGAGGTTTGGGGTTTTGAGGATCGGGTTCCCTTGGAAACCCGCATCACCGAAGCCTTGGTCGTCTGTCAGGATCAGAAGGACATTCGGGCGTGCGGGCTGGGAATTTTCAGAAGCAAACGAGAGGCCTGAAAACGCAACGATTGCGGAGACGAGCGTTAAAATCTTTTTAAAAGAAGAGATCATGGTTTGGAAGGAGTGGGAGTGGGAGTGGGAGTGGGAGTGGGAGTGGGAGTGGGAGTGGGAGTGGGAGTGG
>CAWUMN010000290.1:0-1737 GCA_963923595.1 uncultured bacterium | reverse complement strand
GGGAGCATGGCGGGGGACATTTCGGACTCCACCAAAAACGAGTCGCGGGCAATCCAAGAATGCTGATATGCGGACGGTTCGCCGACAGGCCCGATGAAAACCCCGGTGCCATCCTTGCGGTAAACCCCGAATTCCTCGACGAAAAAGAGGGGCTTTTCCAGATCGGCCAGCGTTTTCCTCAGAACGGCAGGATTCTGGCCTGTGACGATCCAATCCTGACCACCCCCCGCGAGCGGCCAAGCCGCCTGGTCGGAGGTTTTTTTCCAAAAGTCGATCATCCGAAGGCGGCGCAAGGTGGCGGGGCGATCCGCGAGGTTGCGAATGCCGGCGCGCATCAACAGACAGGGAGCGCCCTCCATGCGGTCGATCCTGAGCAACAGGTCGATCCCGAGATCCTCGAAGCGAACGGTGGAGATCGTCGCCCGGGTCTTGCCGTAGGGGCCAGGTTGATCAGTGAGGGTTTCGATTCCCATCGGCTTGCCCGCGCGCGAGTCACTTTGATGATTTTTCCCGTCGCGCTCGATCTCGCCACCGAAATACATCTCGCCAAATTCCAAACCCGGAGCCTGGATCTGAAAGGATCGGCCTTCGTTGCGCCACTCGAAACCGATCCCGCCCTCCTCGGCGGCCGCACACAGCGCCAGCGCCAGGAATCCGAACCACACGACAGCCCGCAGCGCGTGTCTCATGAAATCCAAGGAGAGCATTTTTGGGGAATCATGGTGGTTGGGAACATTTCCGATGGCGTCAACTTTCTGCAAAAAACTCCATTCGCAAAAAACCGACCCGCCGATTACGCGCAGGCTAACGAACAGGAATGCCCTGTCATGTAGCACAAAGGTGCTATATCCGCGATAACCGGGAGAGATTTGGAGCCAGCTTCCCTGAGTAGCTGGGCAGGGCGGGCTTGTCCTGTGCCAAGGCGGAATGAGCGAGCATCAGGAAGCGGGAGAAGGAAGCTGGACAGTTGTTTCATCAGGTCCAATCAAATGTGCTGCAAATGCAGGACACCCTCGGCTATGGAAGGGGTGCCACAGGAATCGCTGTGCCGGAGTAGGAGGCGATTTTCTTGGGACCGGTGGGTTTGTTGGCAGCCTGCGGATGGCTGACCAAAAAGTTCCTGCTGTCCACGAGATTCAGATAGCAATGCGTGGCCCCGGCGGGAACGACCGCTTGCACCCGCCCGTCATTGACAATCTCGGCGGGGGCACGGAACCACTCTTCGGCAATCGTTCCGCCATCGGTGGCGTAAATCAAATCGGCCCGCACGACCTTCGATCCGTTTTCTTGGAAACGGGCTGCGAGTCGCCCGTCCTTCACCGTGCACTCAGTGATGGTTGGAACCTCCTTGCTGCCTGGAAAGGCGCGCTTGAAACCGGGGTTGAGGTAGGGATAGCTGGCCTTCATCTCTTCCAGAATCGCGGTGAGACGCCGGTCCATCTCGGCGACTTTTTCCGGCATTTCGGCGGCCAGGTTTTGCTTTTCCTCCCAATCTTTTCGCTGCGTCTTGTCTCCCTTGTTTTCCCCCAGTTGGTAAAGCTCGAACGGCGGGTTGGGCGATCCCGGGAAGGTGTAGTTGCGGATCAGCTTGAAATCCCCGGAGAGGAGCGTGCTTTGAAAGCCCGAGGCGCCATTATGCGGGTAGTGCCACACCATGTCCTTGCGGGGTTTGCCATCGGACCCGCGAACGAGCGACCCATCCCCGGCATTCTTGGTGAGAAGAGGAAACAAATCGGC
>CAWUMN010000289.1:0-1738 GCA_963923595.1 uncultured bacterium | reverse complement strand
CGATCATCGATGGTGCCTACAAAGCTGCCCAAGCCGAGGCCTTCGCCGCCCAACTTGAACTCGCCGCCGAACTCGGCCTGAATGTGGTCATCCACCAGCGCGACGCCTGGGACGACACGCTGACGATTTTGAAAAACTTCACCGGCAAGTTGCGCGGCGTTTTTCACTGCTTCGGCAACACCCCCGACCAAGCCCGCGAAATCCTCGCACTCGGCCATCTGGTTTCCTTCACCGGCATCGTCACCTTCAAAAACGCCGAACTCGTCCGGGAGGTCGTGGCAGCCATTCCAGCGGATGCCTTCATGGCTGAAACCGACTGCCCCTACCTCGCCCCCGTGCCGCATCGCGGCAAGCGTTGTGAACCCGCCCACACCCGCCTCGTCGCGGAAAAAATCGCCGAAATCCGCGGCGCCACTCTCGACGAAATCGCCGCAGCGACCACCCGCACGGCGGAGTCGTTTTTCAAACTCAGCCGCGCATGACTTGAGAGGTCGTCTTGGGCGACGCTGCCAAGAAGTTTCTGGGAAAGTTTCGTAACGAAGAATTGATAGATCGCCTACCGGCAGCCACCAGCAAGCTCACTGAAAATCCGCACCCGCCCGGCTGCCGCAAGCTGACAGGAACTTCGGATCGCTATCGAATTCGAGCAGGGATTATCGAATCATTGACCGGGTCGATGACGGAAAAATCATCGTCTTTGTGCTGGTTGTCGGCCATCGCCGCAAAGTCTACGACACCCTAGTTCAGACTCTCCATCACGGCTCCAACTGCCGCGCCAGGCGGCGGATGGCCTGGGCGAGGCCCACATCCTGGATTCGCAGGAGCGCGCGGTAGATCGGCAACACCACGCGGCGGCGAGCCAGGCGTTCCGGCCAGTGCGGAAGCAGCACCGCCACCCGCATCGGATACAAATGCAAGGTCCGCTGATCGGCCATGCGGCATTCGGTTTTCAACCCATGCTCGATCGATCCAATCGCCCCCGCCTCCTCCGCCGCCTCCATCAAGGCGACCTCCTGCCGGGTCATGTTTTTTTCAAGCCCCCCCTTGGGAACAATCCAGCGCGTGCCCGAGGAGCTCGTGACCAGAACGATGTGCAGGATTCCGTTTTTAAAAAGAAAAGGCAGCGCGCCCGCCTGCGACTGGCCGTTGCGGAGCGGAGGAATCCCATGCAAGGCGAGATGGGCATCGCTGAATTCGATCTGATCCGTGATCTCGGCTCCGAAACATTCCGGCGGCTGGAAGGCCGAGGCGAGTTGGCGCTTCGCAAATTGGACAGCGGCAAACCGGATCACAGCCTTGCCGCACTGGATCGTCTCGACCGAAAAAACAATTCCGTTGCGGCTCGAGCGACTGGTTGTTTTGGAAATCCTCGCGCCCTCCGTGAGCTTCCAGAGCGCCTCAAAATGGGCCTTGCCAAGCGGGATGTCGATTTCGCGCAGGTAGCGCTTCCGCCCCTCCCGCGTCCGGAGGAAAATGGCTGACCCGTTTCTGCAAACGAAGACCTCGCGGTTGCCCTGCGCGCTGAGGCAGCCCATCTGGAGAACCTTGACCGTCCGCGCCGAGGCAAGAGGAACGGCTTCGTTCCACAAAAATCTTCGTTCGATGGTGGTTGCAGTTTTCACTTCGCAGGCACTCGCTGGCTCTCGGAAACATGACATCATCCGCCCCGCCCCGTCGATCATGGAGCGCTCCCGCACGGCCCTGAATGTTTCCAAAAAAATCCTTGAACCCCAAAACC
>CAWUMN010000288.1:0-1742 GCA_963923595.1 uncultured bacterium | reverse complement strand
CCCCGCTTCGGGCTTTACCGGATCGACTTCGCCCGCGGCCTAGATCGGTTGGCCGTGGACCATCTCGGCGACAATCCCTCGCAAACCTTCGCCCGCCTCGTGCGCGAGTTGGGCGGGAGGTAGCGGTTTTTCGGGTTGTCAGCGCGGGGGATTCGCGCGAATGTGCAGGCCTGTCGCTCATGTGGCGGAACTGGCAGACGCGCACGGCTCAGGACCGTGTGGGGCAACCCTTGGAGGTTCGAGTCCTCTCGTGAGCAATTTTTGATACCTTGGACCCAACCCTCGCACAGACCGATCCGGAGTTTGTAAAAAAAACCTTCGCCTCCATCGCGGGTCGCTATGACTTTGCCAACCACCTGCTCAGCGGCGGGATGGATTTTTTGTGGAGGCACAAACTGGCCCGCCTGGTGGCGCGTCGAAAACCCCTCGATGTCCTAGATCTCGCCACGGGAAGCGGCGACCTCGCTCTGGCGATCTCGAAGGCTTGCCCGCGAGCCAAGGTGGTGGCGGCGGATTTTTGCCTGCCCATGCTCGAGATGGCGCGTCGCAAACGCGTTCGGAATCTGGTTCAAGCCGATGGACTCTCGCTGCCGTTCGAGAATGAATCGTTCGATGTGGTGACGGTGGCTTTCGGCCTGCGGAACATGGCGGATTGGGCTGCCGCGATCCGGGAGGCGCACCGCGTCCTGCGCGGTGGCGGGGCATTCTTCGTGATGGATTTTTCGCTGCCCGAGTCGGAATTCATTTTGAGGTTCTATCGTTTTTACCTCCATCGCCTTCTGCCTTGCGTCGCGAATTGGGCAACCCGCCGACGCGACGCCTACGAGTATTTGGGAAAAACGATCGAAACCTTCCCGAGCGGACTTGTCATGAACGCGCTCCTGAAATCCTGCGGTTTCAAATGCGAACCTCCACGCAAGATGGCTTTCGGTGCCGTCTCGATCTACTGTGGGATGGTGGACTGATAGTCAGTCGCCGAAGAAAATCTCCACCGCGCGCGCCATCTGGACGATTTGCGAGCGGGGATCGACACGGCGGGATTTGTGAACCGCCTCCGCGATCGGCACATCGCAGGTCTCGTAGTTTTTGTAGCTCACCATCGACCCGAATTTTCCCTCCGCGACCAACTGCACCGCCTTGACGCCGAAACTCGTTCCCAAAATCCGGTCGAGCATCGTCGGGGCGCCGCCGCGCTGGAGATGGCCCAGCACGCAGGTGCGGACATCCTTGCCGGTTCGCTCACCGATTTCGCGTCCTACGATTTCACCAATTCCTCCCAGCCTGTTCTCGCCGCTGGCGGTTTGCTGGCGTGTTTGGCGTCCGCTTTTGGGAGCCGCTCCCTCGGCGACGACTACCATCGTGCACTTGGCGCCCTCGCGGTCGCGGCGGGTGATTTCCGCGCAGATTTTGTCGTAGTCGAAGGGAATCTCGGGAATCAAAATGATGTCCGCTCCGCCAGCCAGGCCGCCGTGGAGGGCGATCCAGCCGACATGCCGCCCCATAACCTCGAGCACCATCACTCGCTTGTGGCTGGTCGCGGTGGTGTGCAGCCGGTCGAGCGCGCTCGCCACGCATTCCACGGCGGAGTCGAAACCGAAAGTCATCGCCGTGGCTTCGAGATCGTTGTCGATCGTCTTGGGAACCCCCACCACCGGCAGGCCGGCCTTGTGGAGTTGCAAGGCGGTGTTGAGCGAGCCGTCGCCACCGACAACAATCAAGGCGTGGAGTCCGAGGTTTTGGAA
>CAWUMN010000287.1:0-1775 GCA_963923595.1 uncultured bacterium | reverse complement strand
GAGATGTTCACCAACGCTGTTGCAAACCAATCCTCGATGAAAATTTCGGTCCTCCAGGGCGAGCGCGAAATGGCTCGCGACAACTGGCCGCTCGGCTCGGTCGAGTTGGCCTTTGCCCCTGCTCCGAAAGGCCAGGCCCGCGTGGGCGTTCAGTTCGAACTCGACGCAAACGGCATCCTGCATGTCCTCGCGCGTGATACCTCCACGGGTCGCGACACAGTGATTGAAATCCAAAGTGCGGTGGAGGTCTCCGACGAAGCGGTCGAAAAAATGCTCGGCGATTCGCTTGAGCACGCCTTCGAGGACATGGACGAGCGTGTTTTCACCGAGGCCCGCCTGAAGGCCGAAGAAATGCTCCCCGCGATCGACTCCGCCCTATCCCAACTTGGTGACAGTGTGCCTGGCGATGTGCGCTCCGCCGTTTTGGAACTTGCCGCAAAAGCTCGCGATGCGATCGCCTCGCACGCTGCGGACGAATTAAAAAAGCACCTCGCGGAACTCGACAAAATCACCGAGCCACTTGCCGCCGCCCTTCTTGAAAAAGCGATGTCCACTTGAACCGATCGGACCGGGGTTTCCGGTTGATCTCGCTGAAGCCGTCGTTAGGATGGCGCACCAGTTGTTTTTGATGTTCCAGCGCTGTCTCCCGGTATTTCTCGCCTGTGTTTTATGGATGCCCTCCACGCTCCGGGCTTTCGATCCGGCGGATCTCTTTCTGCGCGCCTACCAAGAGTTCCAGGCTGCCGAGCTCAGTGAGCGCCAAGGCCATACGCGCGATGCGTTGGACCGCTATGCCGCCGCCGCCCAAACTCTCGAAAACATTCAGCGTGCCAATCCTGAATGGCAAAAAATGGTGGTTGAATACCGCCTGCGCAAATCCCAAGAAAACCTCGCCCGCTTGCGCGCCAGTGTCACCGACGCGCAACTCGCTCAAGTCGAAGTCGAGGATCCACTCCCCACTGGCGGTTTTGAAATCGATATTCCCGAGCCGATGGTGGCAACCCGCCCGAATGCCGCCGCCCCTGCGGGCGCAACAGTGGAGCCAAGAGAGGCATCTTCCGCTCCTTTAAAAAAGCAACTCGCCGAAGCCCGTCGCGAGATCGAGATCCTGAAAAAAGACCTCGAAAGAACCCGCGGCGATCTCACCGGTGCCAAAGCCGAGATTGACCGGACTAAAACCTCCCTCGTCGAGGCCAAGTCGGATCTGGCGCAGACCAAGGCCAATTTGGAAAATGTCACTGCCGAACGGGATCATCTCAAACAATCGGCAGCCAAGCCCTCGGGCAAGCAATTCGAAAATCTCACCGCGCGCGTCGAGCAACTCGAGTCCGAAAACGAAGTCCTCGCCGATGAGAACAAGCGCCTCGGCGACAAACTCGACAAGGCGGGCAAATACATCGAGGAGAGCAATCAGGCTTTTGCTGCAAGCGACAATGACCGAAAAGCCCTTTCGGACCAGAAGCAGGCCTTGGAAAAGCAAATCGCTGACCAAAAACCGAAGCTTGATCTCCTCGCCAAACTCGAGTCCGAAAACAAAGACCTCTCCACTCGTCTTGAAAAAGCCGAGGTCGCACTCCGCGATTCTTCGAAGGTTCAAGAGGATCAGCAGTTCCGGGAATCCCTCCAAAGCGAAATCACTCTTTTGAAAGATCGCCTCTCCGCCGCCCGGAGTGAACTGCATGCGCGCGACGAGAGCATCAAGACCCTCTACACCCAACTTGATGAGGCCTCTGGCGAAGCCGCGCGACTCCGCCTTGATCCCAAGCCTTCCGATG
>CAWUMN010000286.1:0-1806 GCA_963923595.1 uncultured bacterium | reverse complement strand
ACTCGAAGGCCTGGGAGAAACTCCCCAAGCCACCTGTCGGCGGGCGCCTCAAGACGCTGACTACGCCGGATGTTTCTTCACTGCCCGTGCCCACCCTTTCAACATGGGAACTTCCCCTGGCGGCGAGCGGAGTTTTTGAGCCTGGCGAAAAGGCCGCGCGCGAGCGGATGCGGGAGTTTTTGGAGAAGGGCCTGGCCCGCTATGGTGCGAACCGCGACATCCCCTCGGGTCGCCACACTTCGCGGCTCTCGCAGGATTTGCGCTTTGGTTTGATCTCGATCCGCGAACTCCACCAAGCCTGTCTGCAAAAAGCCGACTCGCTTGATGCTGGCGGTCGCGGCAGCGCGATGAAATACATCGCCGAACTCGTCTGGCGCGAATTCTACATGCAAATCCTCTGGAACTACCCCGAGGTGCTCGAGCAGGAGTTCAATCCCAAGTATCGCGGCATGAAGTGGCCCGGCACGGCGCCGAATTTCGAGAAATGGAAAAACGGCGAGACCGGCTTCCCGATCGTGGACGCCGCCATGCGCGAACTCCGCGAGACCGGCTTCATGCACAACCGCACCCGCATGATCGCTGCGATGTTTTTGACAAAGGATCTCCACCTCGACTGGCGCCTCGGCGAGCAATACTTCATGCAGACGCTTGTGGACGGCGAGATCGCTAGCAACAATGGTGGTTGGCAATGGAGCGCGGGAACCGGGGCCGACGCTGCGCCGTATTTCCGAATCCAGAATCCCTGGAGCCAAACGAAGCGCTTCGACCCCGAGGGCGCCTACATCAAAAAATGGGTGCCCGAACTTCGCGATGTTCCCGCCGAGAAGTTGATGGACGCCCCCCCGCCCGGAGTTCGCTTGGCGAAAAACTACCCACCGCCGGTCGTCGACCACGCCGCTGCGCGGGACATCACGCTGGATTTGTTCAAAGTCACTTTGTCCTAAGCAGTGGATCACGAGTCGTTGCCCATTTACGAACTCGACGAGGAAATCGTCAGCGCCCTCGGCAAGGGAAACCGTCTTGTCCTTGAAGCCCCCACCGGCTCCGGCAAATCCACGCAGGTTCCCCAAATCCTCCTCGACGGCGGCGTGCTGGGGAATGGTCGATGTGTGATCCTTCAGCCCCGTCGGCTGGCTGCGAGGATGCTCGCGGCGCGGGTCGCCAGCGAAAGAGGAGTAAAACTCGGCGGTGAGGTCGGCTACCAAATCCGCCTCGACAATGTTTCCTCGAGGGACACGCGTTTGCTTTTTGTGACCGAGGGGATTTTGCTCCGCCAAATGCTCGCCGATCCCGAACTGCGCGGCGTCTCGGCGATTGTCTTCGACGAGTTCCACGAGCGGCACCTGCATGGCGACATCAGCCTAGCGCGGGCGCTGGATTTGCAGGAGACGACTCGGCCCGATCTTAAAATCATCGTTATGTCCGCGACCCTCGACGGCGCGGAGCTCGCCGCCTACCTCGGCAACGCCTCGTTTTTGAAATCCGAGGGCCGCGTCCACCCGGTTGAAATCGTCCATCTCACCCACGAGCCCCGCGAGGATCCCGTATGGGAACTCGCCACCGATGCGGTGGCAGAGCATTTCAATGACACCGAAGGCAACATCCTCGTCTTCATGCCAGGGAGCTATGAAATCCAGCGCACGATTCGCGAGCTGCAGGCGCGGCTTGGCAGCCGCTGCGCGATTCTCCCCCTTCACGGCGAACTCCCCGCCGCCGAGCAGGACAAGGCGGTGAATCGTGGCGGCGGGCGCAAGATCATCGTCTCGACCAATGTCGCCGAAACCTCGCTGACGATTGATGGCATCA
>CAWUMN010000285.1:0-1820 GCA_963923595.1 uncultured bacterium | reverse complement strand
GGAGTTTTTGGAAAGTCGACTTCGGAGTGGAGAAAACCTGCTTCACCGTTGTCATGGCGGCGCCGAGGGACAGGCCCGTGGCCTTTTCCCACGCAGGCTCGATGTTTTCCGGTGAATCGGAAGGCAGGCCGTGAACGGGGATTTGCACACTTTCCTCGGAGGAGGGTTCGGGCAGATTCGTAAATGTGGAAAGTGGCTGCCAAGTCGGCATCGGCTCCTGCCACGCGAGATCGGTGGGGAGAAAGCGCCCCGATTTCAAGCCGTCGGAGACCTCCTGGTCGTTGAATTTTCCGAGGTTCTCGCGGTTGCGGTTGATGTGGATCATGGCCATGCGGGGGTCATGCCTAGCGGCTTGAACGCAGGGCTTCAAGTCCGCTGAAATTGCCCGTTGACAAACCGCGCACACCTCCCTTAATTAGCGGCCATTCCTGCGGCGCGCCTTGCAGAAACACCCCTCCGCACGCGCCGCCCCGATTGACACTCTGTCGCAAGCGTTCGTCAAACAGGCCCCTGCCATTCAGGGAAACTGCGAATACCAGACAGGCGTTTTTCAAAAGAAGATTTTTACACCACCGGCCAGGGCAACCAGAGCGCCGGAGAAATCCAGAACGGATTATTTTTATCATGACCGAAGACCAACCCAACCCGGGCAACGAGGCGGCAACAACCGCTGAAGCTGCCGCGACCACGGAAAAACCACGCCGCCGCACCCGCACCCCGCGCATCGGCCGCACCCGCCGCCAGACCAAAAAGGGCGATTCCGCGCAAACCGAACTTCCTATCGAAAATCAAGAGGCTCCCGCCGAGACCGCCTCGAACGGCGCCGCGCCCGATCCCGCTCCTGAAGCGTCATCCGAGGCACCAGCCGCGCCGCCCAAGCCTGCTGCGCCCGTCGCCCCGGCGGCTCCCGCCACGCCTCCTCCCCCGCCACCACCGCCCACCTACGCGGACGGTATCGTCGAGGTTTCCGGCAAAGGCTTCGGCTTCCTGCGCGAGGCGCGCCGCAACTACACCCAGTCGAACAACGACATTTTCGTCACTCCCGAACTCGTCCGCAAATACGGCCTCCGCGACGGCATGTGGATCAAGGGCGAGACGCGCCGCGGCAACCGTGGACCGCAGATGTTTCGCCTCACCGAGATCGAGGGCCAGGACCCCGAGAGTTTCCAAAACCTCCCTGTCTTCGAGGAGTTGATGGTGGTAAACCCAAACCAGCGCATCAAGCTGGAGACCGTTCCCGAGCGCTACACCACCCGCGTGATCGATCTCGTCGCGCCCGTCGGCAAGGGCCAACGCGGCCTCATCGTCGCCCCGCCCCGCACCGGCAAGACGACGCTCCTTCAGCACATCGCCGACGCCGTGGTGAAAAACCACCCGGAGGTGAAACTCCTCATCCTGCTCGTGGATGAACGCCCCGAGGAAGTGACGGAAATCCGCCGCACCGTTCCCACGGCCGAACTCATGGCCAGCTCGAACGACTCGGACATCAAAACCCACACCCGCATCGCCCAGCTCTGCATCGAGCGCGCCAAGCGCCTCGTGGAAATGGGTAAAGATGTCTTCGTGCTCATGGACTCCCTCACCCGCATCGGCCGCGCGTTCAACAACGCCCAAGGCGGCGGTGGACGCACCATGTCGGGCGGTGTGGATGCCCGCGCGCTGGAGATTCCCCGCAAGCTCTTCGCCGCCGCGCGCAACACCGAGGAAGCCGGTTCACTCACCATCATGGCCACCGCGCTCATCGAGACGAACAGCCGCATGGACGAGTTGATTTTCCAGGAGTTCAAAGGCACCGGCAACATGGAGATCGTCCTCGACCG
>CAWUMN010000284.1:0-1829 GCA_963923595.1 uncultured bacterium | reverse complement strand
ACCTGGTTCCTCGCCCACCACCCCCCGCAGTAAAAAGAAGGGACTCTCACGGAGCCGCGAAGAGAATCCGTTGGAGACATGGCAGTCCCCTGCCGTGCGGCGAGAAATGCGGAAGGCTGAAGGTGCCCGCGAATGACGGAAAATCCACGCGAATGGATGGAAGGCGGAGAGCGGAAAGGGCGTAGCGGATTTTTGAAAAAAATTCGTGGGCGGCGTGGCAAAAAACCAAGGAGCATGGGCGTCCTCGCCCGCTTCGTTTGATCCCGGTGGGCGGGGACGCCCACTCACCTTCAGGTTCCGCTGGTCAGATCAATCGGGATTTTTCATTCGCGTTCATCTTCTGGCATTCGCGGGCAGCTATCGAAAGCCGTTTCGGCTTCCGCTACGGGGAGGATGCGGCGCACCGAGCTTTGCCCGAAATCTGCGGATGAGTTTTCCCGCCCAGCACGGCAACAACCGAAGAAGAGGCAGGAGCCTCGGAGGAAGAGCGCCGAAGGCGGCCCAAAGGGCGACCGTAGCGGGAGCGGAGGGAGTAAAAGCGCAGTTGCTACAACTTTCAGCTCTCAGCTCTCAGCTCTCAGGCCTTCGTCTTTTGCCCTCCGGTTTTTTCTGTAAAACCACCACGCGCCGCCGAGGAGGAGCAGGAGGCCGGTCGCGTAGGTTTCCGGTTCGGGCACCGGGATGATGTAGTGGCCATCTAGGCCGGGTTCCCATGTCGTTTGCGGCATGACTTCGAAGCCACTGCCGACGAAGCTGTTGCTGCCGACAGCACCGCTGTAGAACTTCACATTTGCGAGCGTGTAATTGCCTGCGCCGAAAAAGATGGTGTCCGTGCCGTTGCCGTAGGTGGTGCCCCACTTCGTCGTGCCACTCCAGTTGTAGATACTGAGGGTGTTGTAGAGGCCCATGGCCAGATCGGCGAATGCGAGGGCGACGGTATTGGCCGGGCCGAGGTCGATGATGGAGTTTGCGCTCAAGGTGAGCTTTTGGATTGTTCCGTTGTAATTGCTGTTGAAGGAAAGCGTGGCCACCATGGCGCTCGTGCCGTTGAGCGTGATTTGTGTGCCGTTGATGGCGTCGTCCGCGCTCACCAGCAGCGTGCCGCCGTTGACTTGGACGGTGTTGTTGGAGCCGAGTGCTCCGGCGCTGGCCGCATTGAGCGTGCCAGCGTTGACAACTGTAGATCCGTTGTAGGTGTTTGTGCCATTGAGCGTAAGCGTGCCGTCGCCGTTTTTGGTGACTCCTCCGTTGCCGGAGACCGCGCCGGAGATGGTAAGCGTGTCGCCGGTGTCGATATCCCAAGTTGCGTTGTTCACGGTGATCGCCCCGCTCAGGGTGGCGCTCTGGCTGGCGAGGACATTGAAGACCGACATGTCGTTCGTGATTGTGCCGGTGGTGTCGATTTTCAGGAGGGAGGATCCGCTGGTTTGCGTGATCGTGCCGGTGCCTGCGGCGGCGGCGTTGCCGATCACCAAGGTTCCGGAGTTGAGCGTGGTGCCGCCGGAGTAGTTATTGCTGCCGGTCAGGGTCAGGGTGCCGGTGCCGTTTTTGGTGAGGGCGCCAATGCCGCTGATTACGCCGGAGAGGGTTTGGTTGCTGTTCGAGCCGATGAGGAAGGCGCCGGTGTTCATGATGTTGCCGGAGTAACTGCCGCCGCCGAGGAGGCCGGTGCTGGCGATTTCGAGCGTGCCCGCGTTGATGGTGGTGTCACCCGAATAGGTGTTGTTGGCTGAGAGAGTAAGTTTGTTGCTGCCGTTTTTGGTCAGGCCGCCGGTGCCGGCGATCGAGCCGCCGATCACGAGGTTGCCGCTGGCGGCGTCATAGACTCT
>CAWUMN010000283.1:0-1835 GCA_963923595.1 uncultured bacterium | reverse complement strand
CCTCTCTCGTCTCGAGATCGTAGTCGTCCACGCCGCGGTGGGAGAGGTCGAGCACGGAGCGGACTTGGCCGAGAGCGGCGCGGAAGTGGTCGAGATTTCCGATCCGCACGGTCAGCGTGTCGAGTTTCAGGGAATCCATCGAATCCTCGGGAAACGCCCCGGAGCGGAATTCGTGGAACATCGTGGTGAAGGGAATCAAGACCGCTTCGTTTTTCTGGCGGAAGGGATCCCAGCGGCGCTTGCGGGGCTTTTTTCCGAGTTGGCGGGCGCGGGTGTCCTCCTCCTGCTCGTAAAGCGGCAATACGCCGACGACCTCGAACGGGGTTTGGTCGAGGAGGATCGTTCGGCCAATGATGTCGGCGGCGGGAGATCCCGGCCAAAGTTGCTCTGCGACGGTGTGGCCGATGACCGCGCAGCGGGCGCCGCGCTCGATGTCGAGGTCCGCGAGCCAGCGGCCGGCGGCGAGGCCGTGCATGCCGATCACGAAATGGTCGGGCAGGATTCCCTTGGCCTTGCGGCGCTCGGCGTTCCCGGCATCGCTGCAGGCGACGGAAACGGTGTGCGAGATTTCAGGCGAAACATGGGAAATAAGCGTTGCGGAATTTCGGAGCGAGTGGGCGTCACGCAGGGTCAGGCCCGGCGAGAGATTGGCGAATTCAAACATCAGGCTCGAGGGTTCATTCGGGACGACGCTGACGAGTTCGAGGCCGCCGAGTTGTTGCATGAAAACGCGCATTCCCTCCTCGATGCCGCGAGTGAGAGCCATCGTGGCGATGAGGCTGCTCACGCCGAGGACAACGCCGAGCATCGACAGGAAGCTGCGGAATTTGTGGGAAAAAATCTCGCGGAATCCGATGGCGATCGCGGCAAGAAAACTCATGCCCGCACCTCCTTGACGATGCACCCGTCGCAAAGCTCGATCACGCGCGGCGCCTCGGCGGCGATGGCGGGATCGTGGGTGACGAGGATGATCGTTTTCCCGGCGGCGTGGAGTTCCTTGAAGATCGCCAGAATGTTTCGCCCCGTGGCGGAGTCGAGGTTTCCAGTGGGTTCGTCACCGAAGACGATGCGGGGATTGTTCACCAAGGCGCGGGCGATGGCGACGCGCTGGCACTGGCCGCCGCTGAGTTGGGGAGGGCGGTTCGCCAATCGGTCGCCAAGTCCCACGCGGCGGGCGGCCTCCTCGGCGCGGGCGCGGCGTTCGCGCCGGGGGACGCCAGAGTAGACGAGGGGAAGCTCGATGTTCGCGACGACATCGAGGCGGGGGAGGAGGTTGAAGGATTGGAAGACAAAGCCGATCTCGCGGTTTCGCATCCGCGCCAGGGTGTCGGGCGTGGCGCGGCTCAGGTCCGTTCCACAAACCACCATGCGACCGTCGGTGGGCGTGTCGAGACAGCCGAGCAGGTGCATGAGGGTGGACTTGCCGCTGCCGCTCGGGCCGATGATGGCGACGAATTCCCCCTCCTCGATGCGGAGGTCGATCCCGGCAAGGGCATGGATTTCCTGCTCGCCGACGCGGTAGGTTTTCCGAACGCCCTCGAACTCGAGAATGCTCACCGGGCCGCGTGTTTCTCCGGCATCTCCGGTTTGGCGAGCAGAACCTCCTCGCCCTCCGTGAGGCCGGTTTGAATTTCCACGAGGGAGAGATCGGAAAGGCCGATGGCGACCTCGCGCCGCTCGGGGCCTGCCTCCTTCGGCACATAGACGACCTTGGTTCCCTTCTCCTCGAAAACGGCGGTGATCGGAACGGCGAGGACATTCTCGGCGGTGCCAAGGGGGATGCTCATGCTCACCGAGACGCCCGGCTTCAAGCCGTGTTGCGCGCCCTCCAGCGT
>CAWUMN010000282.1:0-1836 GCA_963923595.1 uncultured bacterium | reverse complement strand
CCGGAGTCGGATGCGAGGGATTTCCGAAACATCAAACCGACGGTGCGTTCGTGGTCCTCATCGGCGATTTCAGCGGTGGCTTTTTTCGAGCCGATGCGGAGCTCGATGCAGGGCAGGACTGGCTGCGCGGCCGTTTGCGCGCTGGCGGAGTCAGGCGCGAGCGCCGCGAGAAACACCCCCACAAGTGCGAGGATAATCAAATAATTTTTTTCGATAGTATTGACAGGAGACTCAGAATTTGGAGACATACCGCGACCTTTCCCGAAAAACATGTATTCGACTCTTCGCCGGCACGCAATTTCACCGTCTCTTTTTTCGCGAGCTGGACAAGGAACACTCTGACGGCTCCGCACTGACCCATGGCGAACTTATTTCCAAAATGGACCAACTGGCTTCCGCTGAAGCTGGTGATTTGCGTGGGGGCGGTCGTGACCGCGATCGTCGGGGGCCTTTGGTATTACTTCACCCCGAAATACACCCGCGTCGGCTACGAGCCCACCCAGCCGGTGCCCTTTTCGCATGTGATCCATGTGCAGCAGCTCGGGATGGATTGCCGGTATTGCCACAGCTTCGTCGAGGTCGCCTCGCACTCGAATGTGCCGACCACCCAGACCTGCATGGCCTGCCACACGCAGATCAAGGCCGACAGCCCGAAACTCGCCGCCGTGCGCGAGAGCTGGAAAACCGGCCAGCCCGTGAATTGGGTCCGCATCCACAAGGTTCCCGACTACACCTATTTCAACCACGCGGTGCATGTGAACCGCGGCGTGAGCTGCTACAGCTGCCACGGCGCGATCAACGAAATGAAGGTCGTCTACCAGCACGAACCGCAAAGCATGAGCTGGTGCTTGGATTGCCACCGCGCCCCGGAAAACCACCTCCGCCCGCCCTCGGAAGTCTACAACATGGCCTGGAAACCGACAGGCAGTGAGACCCAACGGGAGATCGGCATGAAGTTCAAAGAGGAGTGGGAAGTGAACCCGCCCGTCACTTGCGGAGGTTGCCATCGATGAAGAGAAATTTCCACCACCCGAAACCGGAGAAAAACCCACGCATCTGGCGTAGTCTGCGTGAGTTGGAGAACGATCCCCAGTTCGAGAAACATCTCCAGCAGGAATTTCCGCGCGGCGCCGAGCTCTACGAAGACAGCGGCCTCTCGAAGCGGGATTTCATTAAACTCATGGGCGCCTCGATCGCGCTCGCCGGCGTGGGCCTGACCGGTTGCCGCCGTCCCGACTCGTTCCTCGTTCCCTTCACGAAGGGTGTGGAATTCACCATTCCCGGCAAGTTTCTCTACTACGCGACCTCCATGCCCGCCCGCTACGGCGCGGTGCCATTGATCGCCACGACCAGCGACGGACGCCCGACCAAGCTCGAGGGCAACCCGCTCCATCCCTACTCCAACGGAGGAACCGACTCGTTCGCCCAAGCGGAAATCCTCAATCTCTACGATCCGCACCGCTCCAAGCAGATCACCGAAAAAGGCCAAGCCTCGGACGCTGCGTCGTTCGATGCATTCGTCAAAACCGTGGCCACTGGCAACGGCCAAGGCCTCGCGATTTTGGCGGAGCCACTAAACTCGCCCACCCGCAACCGCCTCCGTGCGGAGTTGCAAGCAAAATTCCCCGATCTCATTTGGGCGGAATACGATCCGCTCGCTGCAGCTCCCAAAAAGGCCGCGTCCGCAGCCTCTTTCGGGCCGAATGTCCGCCTCGTTCCGAATTTCAGCCGCGCCGACATCGTTCTCGCAATCGACAGCGATTTCCTGAATCCGATCGAAACCGGCATCGGCTACGCCCAAGGCTTCTCCGCCCGCCGCAATCCCGATCAAAAAGG
>CAWUMN010000281.1:0-1840 GCA_963923595.1 uncultured bacterium | reverse complement strand
GGCTCGAGGAGCGCGGCGAGGAGAGCCTTGATGGTCGAGCGGGTGCCGATGACCCATGCGGCGATGCGGTTGATGCTGGCATCGAAGAAATCCAGGCCGATATGCGTGCGGCCGAGGAATCCGCCGCGCACGAGTTCCTCCATGATCGCGCGGGTCGGGTCGTCCATGAGAACGACATGGTCGCTGTCCCAGCGCACGCCGCGGCTCACATGGAGCAAAATCTCGGGAACGAATTGCAGGACGGACGAGATTTTGTCCGAGAGGTTTTCGGTGGGGTGGAAATGGCCGGCGTCGAGGCAGTAGAGGAGTTGGTTTTTGACGGCGTAGGCGAGGTAGAATTCGTGCGAGCCGACGACATAGCTCTCCGAGCCGATGCCGAAGAGTTTGCTCTCCACGGCGTCGAGGTTGAGCTTTCGGTCGACGGGCACGGCAAAAATCTCGTCGAGCGAGGCGGCAAGCCGCTCGCGGGGCGACTTGCGGTCGTAAGGCATGTCCTTCGAGCCATCGGGAATCCAGACATTCGTGACCACCGGCGAGCCGAGTTGCTTGGCGATCTCGGCGCCGATCTTTCGGCAGGCGATGCCGTGGTTGATCCAGAACTGGCGGATTTTTTTATCCGGATGTGTGAGCGTGACGCCATCGGCCGCGAGCGGGTGGGAGAAATAACTCGGGTTGAAATCCATCCCGAGCCCCTTCGATTTGCACCAATCGACCCAACTCTGGAATTGCGCGATCGTGTAGGCGTCGCGGTCCACACGGCCGCCGGAGAGGTCGGCGTAGCAGGCATGGACATTCAAGCGGTGCTTGCCGGGAATGAGCGCGAGCGCCTTGTCGAGGTCGGCGCGGAGCTCCTCGATCGTGCGCGCCTTGCCGGGGTAGTTGCCGGTGGCTTGGATGCCGCCGCCTTCGAGTTTCGAGTCGGCTTTTTCAAACCCGCCAACATCGTCGCCCTGCCAGCAATGGAGGGAGATCGGCGTCTTGGCCAGGGTTTCAAGGGCGGCTTCGGTGTCAATGCCGAGGGCGGCGTATTGTTCGCGGGCGGAGGGGTAGTTGCTCATAAGAATAGTGGAAGGAGTTCTATTTTTAGCGCTTGGGGATGGCATGATGGAATGCAAATAGTGACCTAAATTATCATCAAAATGACACCATCGATTCTCCCCTCGATTCGCCGCCGAGGTCATGAAGAAAAGCGCGTTGGAGAGTCTCGAGATGAACCAAATATCCAGCAGGGGATTCGATAAAAAGAGTTTGCCGGTTAATTCGAGCGGGGCAACCTTCGCGTCTCCATTGCATTCCTTTTTTTAAAATGCCACACAAACTCCAGGACTATTTTCTTTACCTACCGAGGACGCCCGAGCGGGAACGCTGGGGAGTGGAGATCTTGGGAGGCGGCTTTGCCAGAATCCCCGCCAAGATTGACTACCCACCCTCCGGCCACCCCACGGATCACTCGTTCGACTATGAGAAGGGCCGCGTGCTCCAATCCTTGCAAATCCTTTGCGTCACCGAGGGCAAGGGCCTGCTGAAAACCGCCTCCATTTCAAAGCAGAGAATCACCGCCGGGAGCGTCTTTATTTTAATTCCCGGGGAGTGGCACACCTATCGTCCCGACCCGAAGACCGGGTGGGAAGAGCACTGGATCGAAATCGATGGCGTCGTGCCGCGCCGACTCCTGGGCGACGGGATTTTTTCAGTGAACAAATGTGTTTTTACAGAGGGCGCAGGGGTCGAGGCGGCGTTCATGAAAATCCACCCGATGCTGGATGGCCGGCGCCATACCGCAGCTTCGGAGTTGGCAGTCGCCGCCATGGAATTGCTCTCCGCCTGCACGATACTCTCT
>CAWUMN010000280.1:0-1842 GCA_963923595.1 uncultured bacterium | reverse complement strand
GAGCACGAAGCCGGGAATCTGGGCTTTCGCCGCGGCGAGGACGGCGGCGGGCACTACGTTTTTCGGGATTTTGTTGTCGTAGTTGTCGTTGTCATACCCCGGAGCGATAGGTTGGGGCGTGGTGGCGCAGGCGGCGAGGAATGCCAAGCCGCCGGCAAGGAGGGAGCGTGTGACGGTTTTTTTCATGGTTTTTATTTTTCGATGTTCAAATTCATTTCCCGCTCCGTCTTTACCATGTTCTCGAGGGGGGTAAGTCACGGCGCTGGTGGAGCGGAGGGAGGGGGCAGGGATTGAAAGAGCGCCTCCAACTCTTGGCGGGGCTCCCGGGTGATGTCGGCTTGGACGGAAAAGCTATCCATCAATTGGGAGGCGCTCATTTCGGCCGGATTCCCGAAGAAATTCAGTGGCATTTTCGACCAAGGGGCGGTGAGCGGAATTCCGAAGCCGGGAGCTGTGACGATCTGGCTGGCGATTTTTGGATTGAGCAGAAATTCGATGAAGGCATGGGCGGCATCGGGGCGCTTGGAATCCTTCGGAATCGCAAAGACGGTCATGTATTTGAGGCTGCCCTCGACGGGGTTGATCCACTCGAAGCGACCGGGAAACTGGGTCATCAGCGTGATGGCATCACCACTGTATAGGAGGGCGGCCCCGTGCCGGCCTTTCACGAGATCATCGCGGATGGAATTAAATGCGGAGAAATGATGACCATTCCAAATTCCCGTGGATGCCGGGGCGGTATTGCGAAGCCAGTTTTTCAGAATGACACCGGCTGCTCGGAGGTTCTCCGGGCTGAGATCGTTCACGGAGGCTCCTAAAGAGAGCAGGGCGGCGGCAAGAAAATCCCGCTGGTCCACCATGACAGCCACCCCGCCCGGGCGCGGCTTGCGAAAAGCATCCATGCAACCCTTTATCTCCGGTTGGGAGATGCGGCGATCAACCAACAGCCCCATCGAGGCGATATCGAAAGGCAACCGAAATTGCCCGTGCACATCGCCAGCCGCCTCGCGCCAATGCGATTTGAGCTTGTAAGCGGTCGGGATTTTTTTGTGGTCGAACGCCTGAAGCTTGCCGGTATTTCTCATGCCCGCGACGACATCGTTTGAGAGTAGAAGGAGGTCGTAGGGGGTGTTTTTTTTGTAGAGAAGATCGGCCGCCTCCATGCTTGAAATGGCCGTCGAGATATCCACGGGGATGCCGGTTTTTTCCGTGAATTCCAGGCAGACATCCCTGGGAATCGTGCGGTCGTAGGCGAGAACACGAAGCATTCCAGGGGAATCGGCCCCAAAGGCGAGGCAGACCATCGAAAAAAGGGTGAACAAGGCGAAAAGGCGCGTCTTCATTTCAAACCGATGCGGCCGAGGGGTTGGACATTGATCTCCTCGGTGAGTTCCTGATGGGAGAGCACATGAAGGTCGGGCATTTCCAATTCCACAAGCTTCCGGAGGAATCGGCGGATATCCATCGAGGTGAGAATCACCGGGGTGCGCTCGCGCTGCAGGGCGCCGCCGACCTTGTTGCGGATTTCATCCACGAGCTTCTTCGAGGTGGCGGGGTCGAGCGCGAGGAAGCTGCCGCCGGAGGTTTGGCGAATGGCCTTGCGGATCGTCTCCTCGGCTTGCGGATCGAGCAGATAGACGACGAGAATATTCTGACCGCCGCTGAATTTGTAGCTGATGAAACGGCGCAGAGCGATGCGGACATACTCGGACAGGATGAGAGTGTCTTTTTCCTTCGGCGCCCACTCGATCAGAGCTTGGAAAATGAGGCGCAGATTTCGGACCGATATGTCCTCTTGCACAAGGCGCTGGAGCACCTCGGAAATCCTCTGCGGAGGAATCA
>CAWUMN010000279.1:0-1847 GCA_963923595.1 uncultured bacterium | reverse complement strand
ATGGAATGACCTCCGAGTTCAATTGTCCGAACTGCCGGGATCAGGAGTTTTCTTTTGTGTGCGCCGTCACGGTCACCCGAAGCCATCAAACGATGCGAGATGTTCTCCACCGCTTGAAATACAACCGCGAAATGTGGCTTGCCCGCGTTTTGGCGCGGGTTCAGAGCGAGGGCTTCGCCGATCCGCGATTCGAAGGGATCGTGTTCGATGCATTGGTTCCCGTGCCGCTCCATCCGCGTCGCCTGCGCGAGCGGCAGTTCAATCAAGCGGCGATCCTCGCCGAGCATCTTTCCAAGTCCTCGAAAATTCCTGTTCGAGAAGTCCTCCGCCGCACGCGCTACACGGGCACACAGACCCGTCTTAATCGGAAGGCGCGAAGGCAAAACTTGCGCGACGCGTTTTCCCTGCGCCAGAATGTCGACGTGACCGATTTAGACCTGCTTCTCGTGGACGATGTTCTCACAACGGGATCGACACTCGATGCCTGCGCCGCCATCCTCCTTGAAAACGGCGCCCGCTCCGTCCGGGCACTCACGGTCGCCCGCGGATAACTTTTCTCGAAACCCATGGCCATTTTCAAAAAACCCATCCTTCGCTCCCTCGCCAGCAAGACACGCGAAATGCCCACTGGTCTCTGGACCAAGTGCCCGTCCTGTTCGGAGGTCATCCACAACCTTGCCCTCGAGGAAAATTTGCAGGTCTGCCCAAAATGCAGCCACCACTTCAACCTCGGCTCCCGCGAACGCATCGCCAGCCTCGTCGATCCCGATTCGTTCGAGGAGCACGACGCAAGTATGTCATCGGTCGATCCCCTCGGTTTCAAGGGCGTGACGACCTATGCCGACCGACTCAAATCCTACAAACAGAAGACCGGACTTGTGGATGCCGTAACGACCGGCACCGCCAAGATCAACGACCATCCTGTGGGCCTCGGCGTGATGGATTTTAACTTCCTCGCCGCCACGATGGGTTCGGTCGTCGGGGAAAAAATCACGCGCGTCATCGAGTATTCTACCAAGCACAAACTGCCCGTCATCCTCGTTTGCGCCTCGGGCGGCGCTCGGATGTATGAGGGCATGCTGAGCCTCATGCAGATGGCCAAAACCAGTGGCGCGCTCGCGCTCCATGCCCAAGCCCGCCTGCCCTACATTACGATTCTCACGAACCCTACCACGGCCGGGGTCATGGCCAGCTACGCCTCGCTGGGCGACATCATCATCGCCGAGCCCAAAGCCATGATTGGCTTCGCCGGGCCTCGCGTGATCCGCGAGACAACCCACCAAACCTTGCCGCCCGATTTCCAGACCGCCGAGTTCCTTGAAAAACACGGCCTGGTCGACCTGATCGTCGAGCGATCGAAAATGCGCTCCACGCTGGCTGACATCCTCGGCTACCTCGGTTCTAAGTGACCCCCGACGAGGCGCTCGATTGGCTCCACGCCTCGGAGTCCACGGGCATCAAGCTCGGTCTCGAAAATACCAACCGGCTCCTCGCGACTTGCGGTCATCCCGAGCGGCGGTTGCGCTTTCTCCATGTCGCTGGCACCAACGGCAAGGGCTCGACCTGCGCGATGCTCGACTCCATCCTGCGCCGAGCGGATTTTCGAACGGGACTCTACACCTCGCCGCACCTCATGGACTTCCGCGAACGCATCCGTATCGATGGCGAAATGATCCCACGGGAGGATTTGGCGGAGGGACTTTCTCGGCTTCGCGACGCAGTGCGCGACTGGGATCACGGCCCGACCTTCTTTGAAATTTCCACCGTTCTGGCCCTCGATCATTTTGCGCGCGCCGAGTGCGACATCGTGGTGCTTGAAACCGGTATGGGTGGGCGTCTTGATTCCA
>CAWUMN010000278.1:0-1881 GCA_963923595.1 uncultured bacterium | reverse complement strand
TATCATGGTGCGCGCGGGCCTGATGGGCGAAATCCCATGGCACGCCGGGCTGGAATTTCTTGAAATTCTGTTCCCCGCGTTCGTGGCCGCCGTGGTGATCGTTCGTTCCGTTCAGCCAGAGTGTCGCCGCCTTGATATAGGGCGCATGGGCTTCGGGAGCGATGGAGGTGAGGACCATTTCCTCGGTCGGTGTCTTCGGTGGCTCCGTGTAGGGCATTTTATACATTTGCACGCCCTTATCGCGGTAGTAGGTGAGCCACCCGCTGCCGAAATAGGCGACGATGGCCTTCACGCGCGGATCCATGCCGAGATTCCAAATAATGCTTCCGCCATAGGAGTAACCCTTCGCGCCAATGCGGGTCTTATCGACTTCCTTTTGGGCCAGCAAATAGCTCAGCGCGCGGCGTTGGAGGGCATACCAGAGGTAATCAGCCGTCTGGCTGGGCTTGGTGATTTTGTTTGGATCGAGCGGCTGGTAGCCCTCGGGGTTGGCTGCGGCTTGATCCATGTTTCCGTAGATGAGGTTCTTCGGATACTTCGTGTATTGAGGGCGGTCCGGTTTTTTGCCGCAATAGTCGTAGGCCAACTGCGCCCAACCATCTTTAACGAAATCCATGTCGAGGCGCGTGGGGGCAAACCAGCCATGGATATTCAAAAGACCGGGCGCATTTTTGGCTCCGGCCTTCACGGCGTATTTGCAAAAAACGCGGACCTCTTCGCCGTTCACATAGGCGCTGATGTAGGAGTCTTTGTAATAAACCCCGTCCTTGGTCTCCTCGCTGATGATCTCCTCTTTGAAATCGCCGGCATCGGGGTTGTAGTCCTTCCAAACTTCGGGCGGTGTCGGGAGTTTGGCGGGTGCCGCTTGCTGGGCCGGCGCAGTGGGGGCGAACGCGAAGGCGAGAATCGCCAAGGCGACGGAAATGGGGGTGCGGGTTGGTTTTTTCATATCTGTTGGTTTTTTAATCATGATTCGTGATTGGCTGGGAGCTTGAAACAACGGCCTGATGAGTGGGCGGGTTTTGAATGGCTTCGCCATGCTTCCCGTCCTTCCCCAAATGGATGGTGAACTCGACGGGCGTGGTGGAAGCGACCTCGAGCCAGAGGATCAATTTTTTCGAGCCGTCGGGATCGACAACCATTCCTTGGCGGACCTCTCGAAGTTCCGCGCCTTGGATTTCGACCTTCGCCGGCCCGTCATGCTCCCGGTTTTTCACGGTGAAGCAGACATTTTCCAACGGATGGTCGTTCGATGCAGCGATGGAAACAGCGAGGGTTTCGCTTTCCGCAATGAGCGGATATTCGCGCCGGGCGGGATCATAGGTGAGCGCTTGGCAACCCGAGAGTGCCTGAATCGGCGGGGCCTGCAGCCAGGACTTCGCGAGCGGGACAAGTTCAGCGGGTTTGAGTTTCGTCATGCCCTCCAGAAGGAGGCGTTCCTGAAAGGGGCGCTCGCCCTCTTCGTTCTTGTGAACCGGCACATAAACATGGGTGAGCGAACTATGGGCGATGCGGTCGGGACTTGTTGCGGAGCGGCCATCGGAGGGCATTTGCGCCTCGGGCCAGTGATTCCAGGATGGGAAGACCGAGTATTTGGTGAGCTCGCCGGCGTAGACATTTCCCCTTTGAAAATCGCCGATCGTGAATGGGCGGTTTTCTGCCTTGAAATTGACGAGCTGAATTTTGGCATCCCGGAAATCGACCCCGCGCGGCGGGCCATCTTTCCAGGCATATTCGCGCGTGGTGCCATCGAGCGTGGCAAGGATGATGGCGGGATCGGCTTCCACCACCTGCTCGGGATGCTGGCCCGCTCCGGTGATGACCATGGTTTCCTGCCACTCGTGGTTGATCGGGCCGCTGGACCAAAGGCGCATCCGCTTC
>CAWUMN010000277.1:0-1898 GCA_963923595.1 uncultured bacterium | reverse complement strand
TAGTAATCCAGTCGGCCGGTGGTGGAGAGCGTCGCGATTTTTTCGGCGGTGGCCTTGCCGATGCCGTCCACCGCGACGAGGCGTTCCTCGGAGATCAGCTTTTCAAGCGGCTCAGCGAGGGTTTCGAGGGCCTTGGCGGCGTGGAGATAGGCGCGGATTTTGAAGGGATTCTCGCCCTTGAGTTCGAGGAGGCGGGCGATGTTTTCAAATATGCCGATGATTTCGTCTTTGTTCATCGGGTGTAAGTCGAGAGGCGGTTGCGCCAGCCCAGGAGCCACTTCGCCTCGTTGCGGGCGGGCGGGGAGTTTTTGACGCGGCGGGTGAGGACGGTGTCGGCGGCCTTGGCGAATTCGGGCAAGGCGTTACCGCCCGCGGGCATGGTTTCGAGGACCTGGAGGAGGCCCCAGCCTTGGCCGTCGTAGCGTTCGGCTGGGTTCACGCCCTCGCCCTTGAAATTCACATAATCCATGAGCGCGTAGAACCCGAGCGGTTGGGCGGCCACGCGGCGGAAATTCGCCTCGACGGCTGGACGCCGGGCGGGCGGTGCGGCGGCGAGGATTTTCGGCAGGGCGCCCTCCAATCGCATCGCGGCATAGCGGGCCTGGTCGGCCACGGTCGCGGCGAGCATTTCGCGGAGACGGGACAGGCGAGGGCCATCGAGATCGGCCACGAACCCGGAACGGTTTTTCCATGGGCACGGACCGAGCATCCAGTCCTGGACCGGGGTGCCGCGGGTTTTGAGGAATCGCGCCAGCCCCGGCCAGCTTTCCTCGAACGGGCCACGGTTTCCCGGCGGATACCAGATGAAGTGCGCGATGCCGAGGGAGGGGAATTCCTCGCCTTTGTTCCAGGAAGTGAGGCCCGAAACGGTGCCGGCGCATTCGTTTTTCCAAATCCTCTTTCCGATTTCGAGGGCCTGCGCATCCGTTAGTCGGATTTCAGAGGCCTGGACGGCGGCGGCGAGCAGAATCAGAGCGGTGAAAATTTTCATGGGCTGGAAAAACAAACCATCACGCTCCCCGGCGCGCACGGAAGAAATCCTTGAGGATTCCACCGCACTCCTCGGCGAGGATGCCGGAGGTCGTGACGCAGCGGTGGTTGAGCTCGGGCATTTGCAGGAGATTCACCAAGCCGCCGGCGCCGCCGCATTTGGGATCGGGACAGCCGAAGACGACGCGCCGGAGGCGGGCATGGACGATCGCGCCGGCGCACATCGGGCAGGGTTCCTTGGTGACATACAGGTCGCAGTCGGTGAGGCGCCAATCGCCAATCGCCGCCTCGGCCTGCGTGATCGCGAGCATTTCGGCGTGGGCGGTGGCGTCCTTAAGCATTTCGACCTGGTTCCACGCCCGGGAAATGATTTCGCCCTCGCGCACCACCACGGCGCCGATCGGCACCTCGTCGGCGGCCAGAGCCCTGCGGGCCTGCCGTAGCGCCTCGCGCATGAAATATTCGTCGCTGGAAAAGTCCATCGCCCCACGCTATTCCGTTTTTATGTCCCAGCGCAAAACCATCGTGGCCCCATCCATTCTCGCGTGCGACTTCAGCCGACTCGGAGCGGAGGTCGAGCGCGTCTCGGCAGCCGGCGCTGATTGGATTCACTGCGATGTGATGGATGGGCATTTCGTGGACAACATCTCGTTCGGCCCTGCGTTTGTGGAGGCTGCCTCGCGCCACACGAGCCTGCCGCTGGATGTTCACCTGATGATCCAGCGCCCCGACGAATACATTCCGCGTTTTTTACCCTTCGCCTCCTCGATCACCTCGCATCTCGAGGCGGACCATGATGTTTCCAAAACCCTCGGCGGCATTCGCGCGGCGGGGTTGCTGGCCGGGTTGGCGATCAGTCCGGCAACGGCGGTGGAAGATGTGCGGCCCTATCTGGGGCAGTTCGACAT
>CAWUMN010000276.1:0-1899 GCA_963923595.1 uncultured bacterium | reverse complement strand
GACCCATGCACAGCGTCGCTGTAAAGGAATCTCCAGCGCCGACAGTGTCTATAACCTTGGTCGGAAAGCCGGGGTGGTCGGAGATTTCTCCGGCCGCGACGAGTAGGCTCCCTTCGCCACCCCGTGTATAGGCGACGAGGCGGAGATCGAACTTCTGGCGCAAGGCCTGGAGTTGCTCGGTCACCTCGCCGGTGAGGGCGAAAAACCGGGCGAGCGTCGGCAATTCCTCATCGCTGAGCTTCAGGATGTTTGCCAAACGCAGGGAGGTTTCGATGGTTTCCCGGTTGAAGAAATCCTGGCGGAGATTGACATCGAAAATCCGGAGCGTGTCAGGACGCATGGCCTCCAGGAAGGCATGGATCGAGGCGCGCGAGACGGCGCTCCGCTGGGCGAGCGATCCGAAGCAGGCGGCATCTGCACGGTCGGCGAGATCACGGAGGTTTTGGTCGAAGTTAATGTAATCCCAAGCTACCTCGCGGAGGATTTCATAGGTCGGCTTGCCGTCCTTCAGAGTGACATTCACCCGTCCAGTGGGGTGGGCGGCATCCGTTTGGACATGGGTGTCCGGCAAATGCTTTGCGGCGAGGATGTGGCGGATTTCGGCGCCGTCGGAATCCCCTCCCACAGCACTCACAGGGTGAGCCTCCGCGCCGAGCTGGGCGCAGTGGTGGCTGAAGTTCAGCGGCGCGCCGCCGAGTTGCTTGCCCTCGGGAAAAACATCCCAGAGCAACTCGCCGATGCCGACAACGACCGGAGCGGACATTTTTAGCGGAGCCAAATGTAAATCACCGCCAGCGTGCCCAGCAGGATCAGCGTGACAACGCGTGGATCGCCCAGAGCGGTTACAGGGCCCTTCAGGCAGGCGAGCGGATGATCCCAGCAAACCTTGGCCACTTCCTCGGGGTCCATCGCAGGAGTCAGGAGGCTGGTGACGATGTAGATGGCAAAACAGAGCACCGCGATGAACGGCCCGACGAGCATGAACGGAACGCCGATGCCGATGGCCGGATCGCTAACCAAGCCGAGGAAATCGGGGCCGGCCTTGTCGCCGATGATCATGCGGCCGACGCTGGGCATATCGAAAATGAAATAGACCACGCCGATGAGGGAGCCGAGATAAAGGGTGGTCATCGCCGCCTCCTTCGTGCCCCGCTTCCACAGCACGCCGAGAACGAAGACGGTGGTTACGGCTGGCGCGAAGGTCATGGGGATTTTGTTGATGGCTTCGAAGATCGTGCCGAACTGGTTGCCTTGGGTGGACCACAGCATCGCCAGAACCATGATCACCGCGGTGGCGATCCGGCCGATGAAGACCACGCTCTTGTCGGTCGCCTCGGGGCGCATGCGTTTGACGATGTCCATCGAGATCAGCGTGGCGCAGCTGTTCAGCGCGGCGGCCATGCAGCTCATGAGCGCGGCGGCCATGCAGGCGGCAAGCAGGCCCTTCAAGCCAACCGGAACGAGGTGGGTAATGAGTGACGGCAACATGGTGTTGAAGTCCGGATTGTTCGTGCCGGGCATGTTGTGGAGTTCGAAGGCTCCTTTGCTCCAGAGCACATATCCAACCACTCCAGGCAGAACCATCAGGAAGACGGGGGTGATTTTGAGAAAGCCCGCGAACAGCGCACCGTTCTGGCCGTCACGGAGGCTCCGGGCGGCGAGCACGCGCTGGACATGGGTTTGGTCCGCGCACCAATACCAAATGCCAAGGATGGGGTAGCCGAGAAGAATCCCAAGCCAGGAGAATTCGCTCAGGTGCCCTTTGGAATTCACAAGCGGGTGGAGCATTTTCATGTGATCGGCCGGCAGGGCGGCCCGGAAGCTCGCCATGTCGGTGATTCCCACCGCAGGGAGGGCGAAGATGCCGAGCACCGTCACAAGCGTCGCGCCGAAGAGCAA
>CAWUMN010000275.1:0-1909 GCA_963923595.1 uncultured bacterium | reverse complement strand
GAACATTTCAATAACGGCGGAGTTTTTGACCAAGTCCTCAAGCAGGGAGGAAAATGAAAATCGATCGACCATGAGCATCCTCGTTCAAAACACACGCGCGGCAGACAAGCTCGCGCCCAAGCAACTCCTCGTCCCCATCGAGAAATTGGCGAAAAAGTCCGAGCGGCTTTTTCCCGCGCACCTCGAATCCACCAGCGCGCGGGGAATCACCACCACGATCCCGCGTTTCCTCTTCACCGGCCCCGGTGACCGGAGCTTGTTCTTGAGGGTGGGGATTTTTGCGGGAGTTCATGGCGACGAAACCAGCGGCGTCCATGCGGCGCTCGAATTGCTGCGCCGACTCCATGAAAATCCCGAGCCCGCGTTGGGCTACGAGCTTTTCGTCTACCCTGTCTGCAACCCTTGGGGCTTTGGCCGCAACACCCGCTGGCTAAAAAGCGGAGCCGACATGAACCGGGAATTCTGGCGCGGTTCGGACGAAGTCGAGGTCCGGATGCTCGAGGGCCAGCTGGAACACCTAGCCTTTGACGGCATCATCGCGCTGCATTCCGACGACACCAGCGAGGGAGTTTATGGATTTGTCAAAGGCCACGAACTCACCCGGCATGTTCTGGAACCCAGTCTGGAGGCGGCCTCACGGTTTTTACCGAGGAATTTCGACCGCAGTATCGACAACTTCGAGTCCAACAACGGCATCATTGAAAAAGGCTATGCCGGCATCCTTGGCGCGCCGCCCTCACAAAAAAGCAAACCGTTCGAGATCGTCTTCGAGACGCCGCAGAACGCCGACCCGAACCTGCAAATCGAGTCCCACATCACAGCGGCAACCTCCATTCTGGAGAACTTCCGTTCGATGATCTCGCAGGCCCAAAACATCTAGCCCATGCCCCGGCGACACATCCTGCCAGGCTTCGGGCCGACGCTTGGCCTCTCGCTGCTCTACCTCGGCCTCATCGTGCTGCTGCCGCTCTCGGCAACAATTTGGAAAGCCTCGTCGCTGGGTTTCGCGGAATTCTGGAGCGTGGCGACGGAGCCGCGCGCGCTGGCCTCCTACAAAATCACCTTCGGCCTCTCGTTCCTCGCCGCGCTCGCCAACGCCGTCTTCGGCGTGGTCGTCGCCTGGATTCTCGTGCGTTACCGCTTTCCCGGAAAAAAACTCGTCGATGCCATGGTGGACCTGCCGTTTGCCCTGCCCACCGCCGTGGCGGGAATCGCGCTGGCCACGCTCTACGCGCCGAATGGCTGGATCGGGCGGTGGTTCGAGGAATTGGGCATTCGCATCGCCTTCACGCCGGCGGGTATTTTTGTGGCGCTGACCTTCATCGGCCTGCCGTTTGTGGTGCGCACGGTTCAACCCGTCCTGGAGGAGGCCGAGCGGGAGCTTGAAGAGGCGGCCGCGACATTGGGAGCGAGTTGGTGGCAAACAGTGCGGCGCGTGATTCTCCCCACGCTCGCGCCATCGATCCTCACCGGTGTGGCCATGGCCTTCGCCCGCGCGATCGGCGAATACGGCTCCGTCATTTTCATTGCGGGGAACATGCCGATGGTCAGCGAAATCACCCCGCTCCTCATCGTGATCAAGCTCGAGCAATACGACTACGCGGGCGCCACGGCGCTGGCGGTCGTGCTGCTGCTGGTGTCCTTCACGCTGCTTCTCGCCATCAACACGCTGCAATGGTGGACCGCCCGCCGAAATTCGGGAGGGCTCGCCTGATGGGCTCCTCCACACGCATGCGCGAGCCCGCCTCGACCGGTGAAATCCGACCGGTCCTCAAGGAACCCCTCGTGGCGAAAATTCTGATCTCCGGCTTGGGTATCGGGTTCCTTGTCCTTTTTCTTTTCATTCCGCTCGTGGCGATTTTCCACGGTGCGTTCGAGCGCGGCTGGGAGCTTTTCCTGAAATCCTTCA
>CAWUMN010000274.1:0-1923 GCA_963923595.1 uncultured bacterium | reverse complement strand
AGGAAATGCGCGCGAGGATTTGCTCGTAGCCCAGATGGGCGGCGGTGTCGCAACGGCGTCGGAGCAATGCCTCGGCCGGTTTGACAGGATCGCACAAGGCGACCTCGATTTTTGTTTCTCCCAGATCGATTCCCCAGAGCAGGGAATCAGTCGTCACGCCGAGACGCGCATGGGCATGATCACATAGAGGAACGGAGTCTGTATTTTGATGACTCCGGGGCTCATTTCATCGATCAGCTCCAGGAAAATTTCGTCGTTCGGGAGGTTGCGAAGCGGGTCCATGAGGAACTCGGGATTGAAGGCGATCGAGATGTCGCGGCCTTTGTAGTTGATGGACATCGATTCCTTCGCCTCGCCGACCTCTGGCGTATTGGCCGTGATGTCGAGGTTGTTTTTGGTGAAGTTCAGACGGACCGAGCTGGTCTTGTCGCTGCTGAGGATCGAGACCCGGCGCACGCAATTGTGGAATGCCTCGCGCTCGAGGGCAATCCGCTCCTTCGCCTCGCCGGGAATGACTTGGCGGTAGTTCGGGTAGTTGCCGTCCACGAGCTTCGACACGAGCAGGGTGCCGTTCAACTCGAAGGAAACGAGATTTTCGGAACTCGAAATCACGACATCGCCATCCTCGCCGAGGAGGCGCTGGAGCTCGGAGACGGCCTTCGTGGGCAAAATGAAATCGCGTTCGTGGCTCTTCGGGAACTCGATGTCGCTGTCGAACAGCGCGAGACGGCGTCCATCCGTGGCTACGAGGGTGAGCTTGTTTTCGACGAGGGAAAACAGAATGCCGTTGAGGACATAGCGGGCCTCGTCACTCGAGATCGCGTAGGAAGTTTTGCGGAGGCCGTCCTTGAGTTCGGACTGGCGGATGGTGAGGGATTTCGGCTCCTCGAACGCGGGGAAGGCAGGGAATTCCTCCTTCGGAAGACCGAAGATTTTGAAAAAGCTGGCGCCGCAGCGGATCGAGGCGGCGTTTTTGGAATCCACATCGAGGACGATCTCGGAGCTGGGCAACTCGCGGATGATCGAGACCAACTTGCGGGCCGGCAGCGTGGTGGAGCCGGTTTTTTCGACCCGGGCCTCGACGCGGCAGCGGATGGCTACCTGAAGATCGGTGGTCGTGATCCACAACCCCTCCTCGTCCGCTTCCAAAAGGGCGTTGGTGAGGATGGGGAGCGTGGGGCGGTTGCTAACGACATTTTGGGTGCGCTGCAACCCTTCGAGGAGGGCTTCTTTGGTGACCGCGAGCTTCATGAGATTGGGCTGGAGAATTAGGGATTCCCTTGGGCAGTGTCAACCGCGACGCACTCAATCGCAGTGGAACATTTCCTCCATCGAGGCCCACCACTCGCCGGGCTTGCGGGTTTCGAGCGGTTCCTGGCAGGGCATGCAATGGGACCACCACTCCTGCGTCAACGGATCGGCCGCCATCTTCGCCATGTCGGCATCGTAATCCGCGCCGACATATTCGAAGTGGGAAAAAAGAAACCCGTCCTTGTGGTAGATCGTGTAGTTGCGGATGCCGCACTGGTGGATCATCGCGAGCACGCCGGGCCACGCGGCGGCGTGGAGTTTTTTGTATTCCTCGTATTTCTCCGGGCGGAGACGGATGACGGAGCCGTAGCGTTTCATGGGACTCAGCGGTAGAGCGGCCCGAAGTTCGCGCAGGCGCGGAAGTCGGCACCCTCGGCGTCAGCGGTTCCAAACGCAGTCCAGGCGGCGGGACGGAAAAGCTGCGAGCCGTCGAGATTGTGCATGTAAACCGGGATGCGGAGGATGCTAGCGAGCGAGACGAGGTCCGCGCCGATGTGGCCGTAGCTCATCACGCAGTGGTTCGCGCCCCAGTTGTTCATCACCGAGTAGGTATCGCGGAAGGCTCCCGAGCCGTTGAGACGCGGCACAAACCAGGTGGTCGGCCAGGTCGGG
>CAWUMN010000273.1:0-1949 GCA_963923595.1 uncultured bacterium | reverse complement strand
GAGGCCTGTATCGATGCCTGCGACGAGATCATGAGAAAAATCGGACGCCCGAAGGGCCTCGTCCGCCATGATTCGCTCAACGCCCTTTCCGGAAAGAAAACCCGGTTCCTGCGTCCCCGTCTTTTCATTTACCTCGCGCTTATGCTCGCGGGTGCAACGGCTTTCGCCATCGCCACGCAAAAGGTGAAGCCGGTCGTCGTCTCGGCTCTTCGGATGCAGGGGGCGCCCTACTTCAAGGAGGGCGACCACATCCGCAACAATTTCCTCCTTCGCCTCGCCAACAAACGCGCCCAGACGCACACCTACACGATCTCCGTCCAATCCCCCGTTGCCGCGCTCGAGGTCGCCGGCGGCAACTGCCAGAAAGTCCAACTCGCCGGAACAGCCGAGGTCCAGGAACCCCTCATCCTCACCTTGCCGCTGGCGGATTTTCCAGGACAGTTCGAAGTCCAAATCCAAATCCTCGGGGAGTCCGGCAAGGTGGAAAACGAGCGCACCGTCCCGTTCCTCGGACCATTCCGCGAATGAAGATCATTCCCGAGTTTCTTGCTTCGCGCCCGTGGCTTCTCGTCTGGCTGGCCTTCGTGATCGTCATTTGCGTCTGGGTCGTCGTTTGCAGACTGGCCGCCACGGTCAACACGACCCGCATGACTCCCGAGCAAGAATCCGCCTTGTTGCAAAAGGGAGTCGTGCCATGACCGCCGCCGCTGAAATCACAGGTCCGCTTGCCGCTCTTGCCGCCGGAGCCATCACGAGCCTGCATTGCATAGGCATGTGTGGACCGGCCGCCTGCGCCGTCTGCGTGAAAAAAACCGGCGAGGGCCGACTTGTCTCCGCGCTGTCCTACCACGCCGCGCGGCTTGTCTCCTACACGATCGCGGGACTCTCCGCCGGCGCAATGGGCCGCCAGGTGGCCACCTTGCTCAGCACCGGCACGCTGAAGGGGATCACCTGGGTTTTCATCGCCCTCTTCCTCCTCGCCGCGCTCGGGCTCGACAAGCGCTTCCCTCTTCCCGCGCTCGGCAGCTGGACCTCCGCCGCCGCCCAAGGCGCCCTCCGTCTCGGTCCTGTCGCCCGCCCCGCCGCCCTGGGCCTGCTCACGCCGTTTATTCCGTGCATGCCGCTATATGTCGTGGTGGCCGCCGCCGCGCTCTCGGGATCTGCTGCCTCCGGCGGGGCCATCCTCACCAGCTTCGCGCTCGGCACCATTCCGCTGATGCTCGGCCTCCAAAGCCAATACATCCGGCTCGGGGCCCGGCTCTCACCGCAAAAAATGGAAGTCCTCCGCCGTGGTCTCTCCGCCGTTTGCGTGGTCATGCTCGCTTACCGCGCGGTTTCCGAAACCGGTTGCCCGTTCTGCCCATGAGTGCCCACGCCGCATCCCTCACCGCCTGCAAGCACTGCGGAACGATGTTCCAGCCGACGGAACGCCGCCCCGACTTCTGCTGCGCTGGATGCCAATTTGTGAACCACCTCCTCGAGAAGCGCGGTTTTCAGGAATTTTACCAATTCGGAGAAACCAAAACCCCCGCCGCCAGTCATGTTTTCCACGCCCGCGATTTCGAATGGCTGCGCGATCTTCAGCGGGAGGTCGATGAAAACGGCCGACTCACCCTCGATGTTCAAGGCATTTCCTGCGCTGGCTGCGTCTGGCTGCTTGAGGCTGTGTTCACCGAGCACACAGGCGCGATTTCCTGCCGTGTGAATTCCACTTCTGGGACGGTCGATCTTCAATGGGAGCCGGGAAAATGCGATCTCCACGCCTACGCGGCCGACATTCAGCGGTTCGGCTACATCCTCGGTCCGCACGACGGCTCGAAACGATCCGGCCTTCGCCCGCTCACCTTCAAGCTGGGTATCTGTGGAGCGCTCGCGATGAACGGGATGCTTTTCGCGCTTCCGCGCTATCTCGGTATCGACACCTCTGACAATCTGGTCCCGGTCTTCGA
>CAWUMN010000272.1:0-1963 GCA_963923595.1 uncultured bacterium | reverse complement strand
CCCCGAGTGTTGGCTCTGGCCCTACAAACACTGGCGCTACAAGCCGCGTGAGAACAACGCCCGCTACCCCTCCTATGCGAATTGCTCAACGAGGTTCGACAATCTTTTGAATTACCCCGCCATCGCGCGGACTTGATCGAACTCCCCTGACAAAGCTATGACTTCACCGGTGTCCGTTGTTTTTGAGCCCCCCAACAACTGTTTTCTGATGGAAACACTCCCATGAATTGGGTGACGGTAGTTTGGACCGGAGCGACCTCTGCATCGCTGATGTTGGCGGCGATCCACGGGTTTGTTTGGCTTCGCAAGCGCTCCGCTTGGGCGAGCCTGATGTTCTGCCTGATGGCGGCCAGCACAGCAGGGATGGCCGGATGCGAGTTGGCAATGATGCGAGTCGATGACGCCTCGCAACTCGACTCCGTGCTTCAGTGGTATAACCTTTGCCGATGGGCGGTGAGTATCTTCCTCGTGGGGTTCATGCATTTTTACCTCCGCGCCGGGAGGCTTTGGCTGGAGCTCACCGTGATTGGTCTCCGCACCGTGGCCCTGCTGCTTAATCTCTTCGTCAGCCCGAACGCCTACTTTTCCTCCATCGAGAACCTCAACCGGGTGAAATTTCTCGGACAATTCGTTACGGTTGTCGAAGGAGTGCCGAACCCCTTGATGCTCGTTGGGCAGGTCAGCCTGCTCGTGCTTGCCGCTTATCTGGTGGACACCACTTGGAAAGGCTATACCGCCGGTGCCTACAACCGGGCCCTGCGCGTAGGGTCGGGGAGCGTGTTTTTTGTCATGGCCCTGTCCCTCCAAACGATGCTTGTGCTTTGGGGGGTGATTGATGTGCCGATCATGGCGAGCCTGTTTTTCCTCGGAATCGTTGGCGTGATGGCTTTCGAGTTGAGTGAGGACATGCTTCGAGCGACCCGTTTGGCCGAGAACCTTCAGCAACGCGAGGTCGATCTAAGCCGGGAACGGAAGCTGACTGACGCGATTTTTCAAGGCGCTCCAGGACTTCTCTTCCTCCAGACGAGGAATGGCACGATCCTTCGCTGGAACCAGCGACCAGCGAACCCGTCTGAAATCGCGGACACAAAAATTCACGATTTTTTCCGCAAGGAGGATCAAGGCGCCCTCCAGGAATCGCTGGAGAAAACTTTCGAGGACGGCTCCGCGAATTTTGAACTCGATCTGCTGAAATCGGATGGCTCGACCCCCCGATACTTCTTCAGCACCGTTCGAATCGAAATCGGCAACGAGCCCCACTTGATCGGAGTCGGAATCGATGTCAGCGCCGAGCATGCCTTGGGCCTGGAGCTCGCTTTGCAGAAGGAAAAACTCGCCCGTATTTCGCAAATCGCCTCGATGAGTGAACTCTCGAGCTCCCTCGCCCACGAAATCAACCAACCCTTGGCGATCATTCTGAGCAACGCCGAGGCCGCCCAGCGCCAACTGGAGTTGGAGATTCCCAGCAAAACCGAGCTGAAGGAAATCCTGAGAGACATCGTGGACGCGGATATCCGAGCGGCCGATGTGATCCGGCGTCTGCGATCGATCCTCCAGCGCGGCCAAACCGATCTGGAGGCCGTTTCCCCGGCCACCCTGCTCAACAATGTGCTTCAACTCCTCAAAACCAACCTCGACACCTCTGGCGCTCTGGTTTCCAAAAAAATCCCGAAAAGACTCCCCTCCCTCATGGCCGACCGGATTCCCGTCGAGCAGGTCCTTATCAACCTCATCAAAAACGCCCTCGAGGCGATGGAGGACAACGGCGCCCGCGGAAAATCCCTCATTATCTCCTGTGTTGCGGAACGAGCGGGCGTTCGATTCTCCGTCCGAGACAACGGATCGGGCCTCCCGGAATCCGTTGATTGGGTTTTCGAAGCCTTCAACACCACGAAGCCAACCGGTCTCGGCCTTGGCCTGAAAATCTGCCAGACCATCGTGCAAGCGCACGGAGGGAGTCTTT
>CAWUMN010000271.1:0-1980 GCA_963923595.1 uncultured bacterium | reverse complement strand
GCCCCAGCAGGACTGGGATTTTTTTCTGAAAGTCGGTGAAGCCACACGCCAAGCGACCGAACTCGCCGCCAGGAAATCCTCGCTCACCCACCCGCTCGCCCGCGCGGCCTTGCAAAAAGACATGCTCTCCAGACGCGAGGCTTTGGGTTTGATCAAAGGGGAAATCGAAAAACGCCTCGCCGCCGCCGAGGAACGCCTTCAGGTCTTGGAAAAAAATCCCGAGGATTTGGCCGCGCTCGCCGAGGAATTCGCCTTCCTCCAGAAAAACGAAACCTCCGTGCGCGAAGCCCTTCTGGCTTTGGATCAAGGCCTCGCATAGCCGACGAATTTCCCTTCGCGGCGAAACCACAGAAACCACGGGTAGCTGCCCATTTTCATCTTCGGGCGGAATTCATAAACCCCCACCCCGCGCGACCCCTGCGACCCGGCCATCCACATGCGCCCCTGCGGATCGCGGCCCAGATAAACCATCACATGCGTGATCGGGGGCTTGCGAACGGGCCGATAGGTGTGCTCCCAGAAAAGCAGGTCACCGCGCCGCAGGGTCCGCATCAAGCGGTTCTCGTCAGGCTTCGCGCGTTGGAATTTCCCCCTTCGCCGGAAATACTCGTATTGGTCCGAACTCGTTCGCGGGAGCATTTCGCCCTGATGCTCGCGGTGAAGCCAGCGGGCGGCATTCGAGCAATCCATCACCCAAGGTTTCTGCTCGCCCGGAGGAACCCATGGCCGCGAATACCCAATCCCCAGCGAAGCCAGCCAGCGGGCATTGGTTTCCAAATCGGCTCGGGCAGCGTGCGAAATTAGCGCCAATAAAGCCAGCGCAAGAAATTTGGGGTGCTTCACGGGAAGTGTCTTTAAAGCTCGATTGGTGCAATTTTTATCATTTTTTTCAAAAAATCCACTTTTCCTCACACTGCTCTATTTGATACTAGTTCTCATTCACATTAGACCCATGAAGAAATACATCCTGCCAACTCTTGCGATTTGTTCTCATTTCATAACAACCGCCGCCTTTGCCGGGGATCGCCGCTTTACCTACATCTACGAAACGACAACAGCGGCCAAAGGCGAAATCGAGGTTGAGAACTATGCGACATGGAAAACCCGGCCCAGCGGTTACGAACCAACAAACCAATTCGATTTTCGGCACGAGATCGAATACGGGGTGACGGACAATTTCCAACTAGGCATCTATGTGGCCGACTGGAAGGTTAAAAACACGAGGCCGCAGGCGGTCTATCAGGACACGGCCTTGGAGGGAATTTATAGTCTGACGAATCCTGTGACGGATCTGATCGGTTCCGCTCTTTACGGGGAAGTGAAGCTGGGAGACCAGAAATTTGAGTTGGAAGGAAAATTACTCCTCCAAAAAAACTTTGGCCCGCTCCTTCTCGCCTACAATGCGGGAATTGAAGGGGAATGGGAGGGTGACAGCTTCGGCAACTACAACGAGCAAAGCGGAAAGTTCAAAGAGACTTTCGGCGCCAGCTACCAAATTTCCCCGACATTTTTTGTCGGCGGGGAGCTTTTGCATGAAATCGGATTCGACGAGTGGCAGGACGCCAACGATCCCGTTCTTTACGCTGGCCCCAACCTCTCCGTGCGCTTCTTAAATCACTGCTTCATCACGACGACCACCCTCTTTCAAATGAGCGGGATCAAAGACGAGCCGGATTTCCAATGGCGCATGATCTTTGGAGTTCATTTCTAAGCCAAAAAACGAACCATGAAAAAATCACTCCTCATTGGATCCCTTACTCTGGTGTTGCTGGGGGCATGTTCCACCCTCGAAAAAACAGCTCCACCCGTTTCGCCCGAAATGATCGGCGTCGGCCAGGCGCATGGCATCTCGGCGGAATCTCTGGTTGCTGGCCGGCGGTTGTTGGCAATGCGGTGCACAAATTGTCACTCATTGGAACCAATCGAAAAATTTTCCGCCCCACAATGGATAGAGATCGTGCAAAAAATGGCGAAGCGCTC
>CAWUMN010000270.1:0-1998 GCA_963923595.1 uncultured bacterium | reverse complement strand
TGCCGAGCAGTATCTGGAGCGGGTAAAACGGAACCTGGCCTCGTTGGAGAGCGATCCGAAGCTCAAGCTGAACTACGAATGGGCGGCGGATGCGCTGGAGGACATTTCGCTTCGCTTCCCGGATGTGATGAAGCGGATGCAGGCCGCGCACGAGCGGGGACAGCTCGATTTTGTCGGAGGGGTCTATGCGTTGACCCAGCCCATGGTTCACAGTTCCGAAGCGGACTGGCGTCAATTTGAATACGGCGGGGAGATCATGAAGCGTCTTTTCGGCGCGCCACCGAAGGTCTACACCAGTCAAGAGGCTCAGATTTACCCGCAACTGCCCCAAATTCTGAAGCACTTCGGTTACGATTTCATGGTGATGCCGAGTTTCCCTTGGGCCATGCGAATCACGCGCGGTCCATTCGATGTGTTGGGACACGAAAGCGGTCTTTATTTGCGCAAGGGCGAGGAGTTTATTCACGCCGAGGCGCTGGATGGAACGGCGATCCCGACCTACATCGCGACCAATGTGCGGGACAAAACGGCCCAGGGATGCCGAATCGAGAAAGACCTGTGGAGCCAGCCGCCCATCTGGATCGATTTCCCGGATTTGGAGGAATTTCGAAATCCCTTGCCAGATAGCACGCCGGTTTTGCTTGGAAAGGCTTTGGAGGAACGCATCAAGGTCGTGCCTCCCCGTGCTTTTGGGCAGGTTCACAGTTACTTCACCTACAATGCCGAAGGAGTCTGGGCGGAAGAACATTCCCGCGCCAGCAAGGCGGCCGAGGAGCAGGCTGTGCTTGCGGGCAATCTGCTCGCCATGTCGCGGTTGGCCGGCAAGCCGCTCGACCGCCAACCCGCGCTGGATGCCGCATGGCGGAAACTTTTGAAGTATCAGGACCACGACGCCACTTGGATCGAGGTCACCGATTTGCGCCGGAAGGCGATCAACAAATTCGGCGAGTCGGCGGAGGCGGCCAAGTCGCTCATGCAGGAGGCAGCCTCGCGTCTGGTGGAGGCGGATCCCCATGCCGTGGCTATTTTCAATGGCCTGACGCACCCGCGACAGGCGTTGGTTGAGTGGAATAATGGAATCCCCGAGGGGGTCGCTGTCCAAAAGGTCGGGGATCGCGCGGTAGGGTTCGTCGAGTTGCCGTCCTTGGGGTTCCGGAGCTTCAAGCTCGGCAAAGCGGCGTCGGCGGAATCCGTTGAGCGCCCGATGCCCGCCGGGCTGAAGTTCAAAGACTACTCGGTTGAATTCACTCCGGAGGGTCTGGTGGGGAAAATCACCGCGGCCGGCGGGGAAGCCGTCGTCAGCTCGAGGGAACGCCTCGGTGGGGAGTTGCGCGCGGTGTTCGGCAACGAATGGGCGGACAACCGCCAATTTTCATCACGCTTTTTCGATGGCGATGTCTGCGCGGTGGTGGAACGCACGGGAACTTTGGGCATTCCCGGAAAGACACGCGGCATTCCTATTACGGAGCGTTACTGTTTTTTCAAGGAGCAACCTCTGATCAAAGTCGAGCTGGCTTTCGACTTCGACAATGACGCTGTCGGGATGTTCCACATCGACGAGACCAAGCTGAATGTCTATTGGCCCACGGCAGGCGGTGCCATCCATCACGACATGCCCTTCGGCTACGAGGGGGTGGGGGAGGATGAGTCGATCCTGGCGCTCAACTGGGTCCACTGCGGCGGGTTGGTTTATATCAACCGAGGCACCGCGCGGCATTGGGTGCGCGATGGCGTGCTGGCCAACACCCTCGCTTGGGGCGGCAATGATTGGAGCAACCGAATCCACAGAGGCCTTTGGGCGAAATTGATCGCCCAACACAATTACAACCTGAATCTGAACGGTCGCCAGGTGATCGAATACTCACTGATCCCCTTTGGCGCATTCGACGGGCCCAAGGTGGTGCGGGCGGTGGAGGATGCCACGGCCCCCGTCTTCACCTGTGCGGGATCGGGCCAAGGCTCGTTTTGGAACCTGCCCGAGCCGACCTTGGCGGTGAC
>CAWUMN010000269.1:0-2015 GCA_963923595.1 uncultured bacterium | reverse complement strand
GAGGCGCTCGATGATGTGGAGATCGAAAAGAGCAACATTCTCCTCCTCGGCCCCACCGGATCGGGCAAAACCCTCCTCGCCCGAACCCTTGCCGAAATCCTCGATGTCCCCTTCGCCATCGCCGACGCCACCTCCATCACCGAGGCCGGCTATGTCGGAGAGGATGTGGAAACGATCATTCTCCGCCTCCTCCAAAACGCCGACTTCGATGTGAAGCGCTGCGAAATGGGAATCATCTACATCGACGAAATCGATAAAATCGGCCGCAAGACCGACAATGTGAGCATCACCCGCGATGTCTCCGGCGAAGGCGTCCAGCAGGCCCTCCTCAAAATCCTCGAAGCCGCCGTCTGCAATGTCCCCCCCCAAGGCGGCCGCAAGCACCCGCAGCAGGAATACATCCAGGTCAACACCGAAAAAATCCTGTTCATCTGCGGCGGCGCGTTCGTTGGCCTCGAAAAAATCATCCAACGCCGCCTCGGCGGTCGCACCATGGGCTTCAACGCCCCGGTGATCGGTGCCGACCCCGAAACCTCCCGCTCCGACACCCTCAAAAAAGTCGAACCCGAGGATTTGATATCCTTCGGCCTTATCCCTGAATTCATCGGCCGCCTCCCCGTCGTCGCCTCTCTCGACGAACTCACCGAGGAGCAACTCGTCCAAGTCCTCACCGAACCGAAGAACGCCATGGTGAAGCAATACACCAAGCTCCTCGGCATGGACGGCGTCGGCCTGAACATCACCAAGGACGCCCTCCGCGCCCTCGCCTCCGAGGCGATTCGCAAAGGCACCGGCGCCCGCGCCCTCCGCTCCATGATCGAGCGGATCATGCTCGATGTGATGTTCGACTGCCCCAGCCGCGAAGACATCTCAGAGGTCACGCTCAACCGAGCCGTCGTCGAAGGCAAAAAATCCCCCCTCCTCCGCCGCAAGCAGGAAAAAGACGCCGCTTGAGCCTTGCATGGTCTCTCGCAATGGCTCAATGCCATGGAGAAGATGAGTTGTTGAAACAGCAGTTCCCCCTTGCTGTTTCGGCCTGAACCGCGAACCCAAGCGAATTGAAAACCAATCGTAGCGTTTCGCGTCAAACGCCCCAAATTTCAGGCGCGAATACGCCGTCTCCATCGGCAACCCCTCCCGCTGTCTGGCATCCACCGAATCGCATGAATCCCGGGCTGCTCTACGATTGAAAGTCCGCCTCCAATGAACTCAACTGGCAGCGGAGAACCAAATCCAACCCCAAGAATCCAATTCATGAAGCCCAACATCCCAATCCTCCTTACCATCAACGCCGCCTTGCTTCTCAGCGGATGCGCCATGTGGAACAAATACGACCTCCGCCAAACCAAGGTCACCGCACCCACCGGCTCCACCTCGGTGGCCGTCGCCTGCGTGGATGAACGCGAGACTCTTCGCCAAGGCGACATTCGCCCCGAACTCATCGGAGTCACCCGCAGCGGCTTTGGTGTTCCCTATCGCGTGAAAACCTCCAGCAAAGCCCCCGTGGCCGCAGAGATCGCCGCTGCCGTCACCGATGGATTCGGCCCGAACCGCAAACTCGCCCCTCCCATCTCAATGCCCGATGCCGCCTCCGCGCTGGCCGCGCTCCGCAGCACGGGAACCGACCGGCAAATCCTCATCCGCATCGAAAACTTCAACAGCGACACCCTTATTCGAACCGAACTCGACTACGCCTTCGTGGTCGAGGTTTACGACTCGAAGGGCAAGCTGCTTGCCAGGGCCAGCCAAAAGGAAGTCGCCGACCTCGGAGGCAATGGACTTCTACCAGCCATGCACGCCAGGCAAGCCGTGCTTTCCCGAACCGGAAAGGCCCTTACACAGCTACTCTCCGCTCCTCAAATCCAAGAAAATCTCCATTGATCCCTAGCCGCATGAATAATGGAATCCAAACATACCCCCACAGCAGCAACAAACTGGCGGCCTTGGCGCGAGGCATAGCCTAAATCCTCAAACGCTTCCACATCATCGGAGCCAACCTCCAAACTCAATAAACG
>CAWUMN010000268.1:0-2019 GCA_963923595.1 uncultured bacterium | reverse complement strand
CCCCCCTGCATCACGCTGTCGGCATCCATCACAATCATGTAGGAGTAGCGGCCTCCCCAGGTGCGGCAGAAATCGGCGATGTTGCCGGATTTTTTATTAATATTGATCGCGCGGCGGCGGTAAAAAATCCGGCCGAAGGAGTCGAGTTCTCGGCAGAGCTTGGCCCATTCATACTCCTCCCCCACCCAATGGTCGGTGGAGGTGGAATCGCTGAGCACGAAGAACTCGAAATCCTCGATCCGCCCGGTGCGCTGGACCGAGAGGTAAACGGCACGCAACCGTTCGAAAACCTCGGCGACGGGTTCATTGTAAACGGGCATGACGATGGCCGTGCGGTCGAATCTGGCCCGAAGGTCCTCGGGCTGGAGACGGGAGGTGATGTTCAACCCCCGAATGGGTGCGACAAAAAAACCAAACAAGGCATGGGTGGCCCCCAAAGAAACCATCGAAAAAAGAACTAAAAAGAGTGCGATGAGAACGATCGCCGGGCCTTCGAGAGTCCCGTAAAGGCGATTCAACAAGTCCGCAAAAAAGAGGGTTCCACCGAGCGATAGAATCACAGCGGTGCCAAAGAAAAGCAGGCGACGCAGCGCCACGGAAAAACCAAGAATCCAGCGTGCGAGGAGCGCTTGGATTTTACCTGCTGAGTGGAGTTGCCCGGCCATTTTACAGAAAGCGCAGCAACAGGAGCGCGAGCACAAGGAGTGTCCCGGCGAAGACGAAAATTTTGAGAACAGGAAGTTTGTCCAGACTCTCCAAGGCACCGGAGAAGCCGTGCAGGAGCGGACTGATTTCGATTGATTGCGGTGTCATGTTCCGTTCCTGAAACGCCGGGCCGGCCGAGAGGTAGCTCTTCCGCATGGAATTCACGAAGTCCTCGGGCCAAGGTTCATCCACGAGAAACCAAGGTTGCCACTTGCCTTTCAAGTCGGCGAGCATGAGTGCCAGTCGACCTCGTGCGGCCAAGCGACTGTCGGGAAGTTCGATTTTTAAAACCTTCTGAAGCCAATCCGCCACCAACCGCATGGCTTCGATCATGGCGAGTGTCGCTGGCTTTTGGCCGGATGCGGGATCATGGATTTCCACCACCCGCTGGAGGACACGGTAAATGCAGTGGCTCAAAAGCAATTTGTTCCGGAGTCCCAAAGCGCAGAAATAGCTCTCCACGGTCTCGTAGGCCTCGTTCCACTCGTCCACCAATGCAGGATCGAGGGGCGCCGATAAATTCACAGGGGCATCAAAGAGCTCCATGTTTCCGTCAGGCAATCATCACCATGTTTTAAAAAACAGCGGACTTCGACCTGCGCCGGACGCGGCGCTCCATCCTTGACCTTGAGGCGAAAGCTTGCACGCCAGGAATTGTCGAACAAGTTGCGGGTCACAGTAGGGCTCAAGGCTTCGACATCCGGGTTGTTCGTGGTGGGAACGACCACCGGTGTTGCCTCGGGCGGGAGGGCTCTGAGTTTGTCACCGGTGAAATCGACCATCACAAAACGCTCACCCGGCGCCCAATCATGGATTCCGGATCGCGTGGCCACCGCATAGCTGCCGGCACCTCCGGGGTTTTGCTCACTGGTCCATCTCTGCCGGTAGGCGAGTCGATGGGGTTTCCCGATCTCGGGACGGACTTTGGGTTCCCAGAAAGCCACGATGTTGTCGGAGAGTTCATTGCTGGCGGGAAGCTCGATGAGTTTCACGGCCCCCTCGCCCCAATCCCCGACCGGTTCGATCCACACACCCGGGCGACGATGATACATTGCCTCCAAGTCCTGATAGCTCCGAAAATCGCGGTCGCGCTGCAAAAGCCCGAAGCCCCTGACATTTTCCGCGTTGAAAGAAAACACCCGGCGCTGCTTCGAGTCGCTATTAAGTGGCCGCCAAATGAACTCCCCAGTGGAGAGTTTGAGCGCGATGCCGTCCGAATCATGAACCTCCGGGCGGAAATCATCGAAAGGCTTGCGGCTGTTTTCACCAAACCAAAACATGCTCGTCAGAGGCGCGAACCCGATCACCTCGGGG
>CAWUMN010000267.1:0-2023 GCA_963923595.1 uncultured bacterium | reverse complement strand
GCCGACGAACCTCTCGAAGCCGCGCAGATCCGCAAATACGACAAACTCTGCCGCCGCCTCCACATCACCCCAACAGACAGCGTTCTCGAGATCGGCTCCGGCTGGGGAGGCTTCAGCATGCACGCCGCGCGGACCTACGGATGCCGAGTCACCACGGTCACCATCTCCCAACAACAATTCGACGAAGCCTCGCGCCGCATCCAAGCCGCCGGCCTCGCCGACCGCATCCAAATCCTCCTCCTCGACTACCGCGACCTCCGCGGCCAGTTCGACAAAATCGCCTCGATCGAAATGCTCGAAGCCGTCGGCGACAAATATGTCGACGGCTATTTCGCAAAAATCGATTCGCTCCTAGCCCCGCGCGGCCTCGCTGGCCTGCAGGCGATCCTCTGCCCCGACAACCAATACCCGATCCTCCGCGACGGCGTGGATTTCATCCAGAAACACATCTTCCCCGGCTCGCTCCTGATGTGCAACGCCCGCATCGGCCAGGCCCTCCGCGCATGCGGCGATCTCAATCTTTTCGACTACGAGGACATGGCCCCGCACTATGCGCTCACCCTCAAACGCTGGCGCGAGACCTTCGAGCAAAAACTCGACGCCGTCCGCGTGCTCGGGTTCGACGAAGTTTTCATCCGTAAGTGGCGCTACTACCTCGCCTACTGCGAAGCCGCCTTCGGCTCCCGCCACATCACCGTCGCCCAATTCGTCATCTCCCGCCCCGACAACCTCGCCATCCCCTCGGCGATTTACGGAATCTAGCCCCCCCGGATAGCAAAAATGCCTGTGAGGTTTCCCCCACAGGCATTTGCTATGAAAACACCCAACCACCTGGCCGGGAAATTTTTTACTTTTTGGTCGTTTTCTTTTTGGACGGGCGGACAACGACGAAGGTGCCTTTCGCGCCGGGAATTGCTCCGGCGACAACGATCACGCCTTCCTCGCCGCGCACTTGGAGGACGCGGAGGTTTTGGACGGTCACGCGGTCGTCACCCATGTGGCCGGGCATGCCCATGTTTTTCCAAACACGGCCCGGAGTAGAGCGGTTGCCGATGGCGCCGTTCCGACGATGCATCGTGGAACCGTGGCTGGCGGGCTGGCCGCCGAAGTTGTGTTTCTTGATCGTGCCTTGGAAGCCTTTGCCTTTCGACTGGCCGATCACATCCACGAACTGACCGACCTCGAAGCCGGTGACCGGAAGGTCGGCAGACTCGGGCGCGGCGGCTCCGTCGGCGAGGCGGAACTCGCGGATGAAGCGCTTGGGTGTGGACGAGGATTTGGCGAAATGACCGGTCATGGCCTTGCCCACGCGCTGGGGCTTTTGGTCGCCGTAGCCGACCTGAACGGCGGAGTAGCCGTCTTTGTCGGTCGTCTTGACCTGAAGAATGCGGTTGCCGCCGGCCTCGATGACGGTGGCGGGTGTCACACGACCTTTTTCGTCATAAAGACGGGTCATGCCGATTTTTTTACCGAGAAGTCCGATGCTCATGGCGATTAGATTTTGATGGTGATGTCGACGCCGGCGGGGAGGTTCAGCTTGCGGAGTTCATCGACGGTTTTGGAAGTGGGCTCGATGATGTCGAGGAGGCGCTTGTGGGTGCGGATCTCGAATTGATCCATGGATTTTTTGTCCACGTGCGGGGAGCGGTTGACGGTGAAGCGCTCGATGCGGGTCGGGAGGGGAATCGGCCCCGTGACCTTCGAGCCGGTGCGCTTCGCAGTTTCCACGATCTCGGTGGCCGAGGCGTCGAGGATGCGATAGTCGAATGCCTTCAGGCGGATTCGAATTTTTTGTCCATTGGGTGCTGCCATATTTCTAAAGAGCTGTTGATTGTTTTTGGGTCCCGACTGTCGGCGGGACGGGGGACATTAGGGATTCACCCCCGATAGGCAAGCAGGTTTTTGCCGGAGGCGAAAAAAATCATGCCGCGAGCGCGCTGGTGATGTCGCGGATCAAGGCGGGGCCGGAGTAGACGAAGCCCGTGTAGATCTGGACGAGACTCGCGCCGGCATCGATTTTCTC
>CAWUMN010000266.1:0-2035 GCA_963923595.1 uncultured bacterium | reverse complement strand
TAGAGATCGTTGAGATCCGAGGTCGCGAAACGGCCACCCTCGAGCGGCACGAGCGGACGGAGGTCCGGCGGGATAACCGGCAGAACATTGAGAATCATCCATTCCGGGCGGCTCTTCGACTCGGCGAAGCCTTGGACAAGCTTGAGGCGCTTGGCGAGTTTTTTGCGGAGCTGCTTGGAACGGGTGTTGCCCATGGCCTCCTCGATTTCCTTTTGGAGATCGGCGAGGTCGATGTTCGAGAGAATTTTCTGGATCGCCTCGGCGCCCATTCCGGCGGTGAAGCTCTCACCGTATTGCTCCTCGGCATCGCGGAATTCCGCCTCGGTGAGGAGTTGGCCTTTCTCGAGCGGCGTGTTGCCGGGGTCGATGACAATGTAATCCTCGTAATAGATGACGCGCTCGAGCTGGCGGCTCGTCATGTCGAGCATGAGGCCGAGGCGCGAGGGCATGCATTTGTAGAACCAAATGTGCGAGACCGGCACAGCGAGGTCGATGTGACCCATGCGCTCGCGGCGGACGCGGGACAGCGTGACTTCGACGCCGCAACGATCGCAGATGACGCCCTTGTGCTTAATGCGTTTGTATTTTCCGCAGGAGCACTCCCAATCGCGTGTGGGACCGAAAATGCGCTCGCAGAAAAGACCGCCCTTTTCGGGCTTGAAGGTGCGGTAGTTGATGGTCTCGGGATTTTTGACCTCGCCCTTACTCCAACTGCGCATGGCGTCGGGCGACGCCACGGTGATGGCCACCTCGTCGAAACCGACCTCCTTGGTTTCACCAAGGGCTTCGCGGAAATTGATCTCTTTCATGTGTGTGATGATTCGTCAGTTTTGGGTTGGTTTCAGGCGAGAGCGGCTTCGGTGAGCGCCGGTTGTTTGCCGCCGACGCGGACATCGAGACCGAGGCCCTGCATTTCCTTGATGAGCACATTGAAGGACTCCGGAGTTCCCGCCTCGAGCGAGTTGTCGCCCTTGACGATGCTCTCGTAAATCCGGGTGCGGCCGGCGACATCGTCCGACTTGACCGTAAGGAGTTCCTGGAGCGTGTAGGCGGCTCCGTAGGCTTGAAGCGCCCAGACTTCCATTTCTCCGAAACGCTGGCCGCCGTATTGGGCCTTGCCACCGAGCGGTTGCTGGGTGACGAGGCTGTAGGGTCCAACGGCGCGGGCGTGGATCTTGTCCGCGACCAAGTGGCCGAGCTTGAGCATGTAGATGTAGCCGACAACGACATCCTGGTCGAAGGCATCGCCGGTGAGGCCGTCGTAAAGCGTGGCCTTGCCGTTTTCCTTGATCCAAGTGAAGCCGTCGACCTTCTTGGCTTCCTTCAGGTATTCGCGGATTTTCGATTCGGGGATGCCGTCGAAAACCGGAGTCGCGACCTTGAAACCGAGCGCCTTGGCAGCAACGCCGAGGTGGGTTTCGAGAACCTGGCCGACATTCATTCGGCTCGGCACGCCGAGCGGGTTGAGCACGATGTCCACCGGGGTGCCGTCCGCGAGGTAGGGCATGTCTTCCTCGGGAACGATCTTGGCGACGACGCCTTTGTTTCCGTGGCGGCCGGCCATTTTGTCACCCACGCTGAGCTTGCGCTTGCTGGCGATGTAGACTTTGACCTGCTTGATGATGCCAGGGTCGATATCGTCCCCGCTCTCGATGCGGCCGAGGTTTTGGTCGCGCTCGTTGTCGAGATCGACGAACTTGTGTTCGAACTGGCCGATGATCTCGTGGATTTTGTTGCGGATCGGGCTCGGGTCGATTTCGACATGGTTGTAGACGCCCGCGAGCTTGCGAAGGAGTTGCTTCGTGATCTTGCGGTTCGCCGGGATGATGATCTCGCCGGTCTGGGCGTTCACCACATCGAGCGGGATTTTTTCGTTGAGAAGGATATTGGAGAGCGCGGCGGTGAGCTGCTCGTGAAGGTCGTCCTTCCGCTTCTTGTGGTCCTCCCCGATCATCTTTTGCTGACGCTTCGATTCGGCAGGAGTCATCTTGGTGCGGGTGACCTCTTTCTTCGAGGAGACCTTCACATCCATGAC
>CAWUMN010000265.1:0-2046 GCA_963923595.1 uncultured bacterium | reverse complement strand
CCGAGGAAGGTGTGGATGCCGCATTCGCTTTTGTCGAAGCCGGTCCAGCGGCCGGCTCGCTCGCTCTCGCCGTCGGCCACGGGACGTGTGCAGGGTTGGCAACCTATGGAGCGGTAACCGCGCGCGGCGAGGGCGTTGACCGGCAGGTCGTGCTCGCGGATGTAGGCCTGGACTTGGTCGCGGGTCCAAGTCGCCATGGGGTTCAATTTGATGATGTAGCGGTCGCGGAGGACATCGAAGTGGTAGAGTTCGACGATGCGGGTGTTCTCGCGCGTGTCGTTTTGCTGGCGGCGGAGGCCGGTGATCCAGACATCGAGCGAGGCGAGTTTTTTCTGGAGAGGAATGACCTTGCGGAGCGAGCAGCAGAGATCGGGCTTGGATTTCCACAGCTCGGGGCCGAGCTCTGCGGCCTGCTCGGCGACGGTTTGCTCAGGGTGCAGCGATTCGATGGAAACGCCCAAGCGTGATTCAATCTGCGTTTTCAATTCGAGCGTTTCAGGAAAGAGTAGGCCGGTGTCGATAGTGAAAACCGGGAAGCGGAATCCGTTGGTGTAGGCCGTGTGCATGGCTACGAGGCCGGCGCCTTGGAAGCTGGTTCCAAAGGCCGCCCGATCACCAAAGGTTTCCCAAGCCCATGCGAGGATTTCCCGCAGGCTGGCGGTCTCGAATTCCTCGGCTTTGCGCCGAACCGTCTCGCGGTCTTGAAGCGAGGGCATGGCTTAAAACAGGGCGCTGGAGCGCACCCTGTGGCGTATTTTTTGCGAACCGATCCTCAAAGCGACTTCGCTGCCTCGACGACTTTCGCGGCGGTCATGCCGAGTTGTTCCATCACGATGTTGCCCGGCGCGCTGAGGCCGAAGCGGTCGATGGCGACGGCTTTTCCATCGAGGCCCACATAGCGGAACCACGGATCGGAAATGCCTGCCTCGATCGAAACGCGCTTGCGGCAGGATTTCGGAAGGATGCTTTCCTTGTAGTCGGCCGGTTGACGCTCGAAGCGCTCGAAGCAAGGCATCGAGACAACGCGAGTTCCCGCGCCGAGTTCATCGGCGGCTTTGAGGGCGTGTTGGAGTTCGCTGCCAGTGGCGAGGAGGATGGTTTCGAGTTTGGCGGATTCTTTTTTGGCGATGTAGCCGCCGCGAAGAACTCCCTCGCGCCGCTCCTGGAGAGGAATGGCGTTGAGCGTGGGGAGATTTTGGCGGCAGAGAACCAGCATCGTGGGGCCATCATTTTTCTGGAAAGCAGCGGCAAACGCACCGGCGGTTTCCTCGGGATCGGCGGGGCGAATGACATCAAGACCCGGGATGGCGCGGAGGGCGGCGACAGTTTCCACTGGTTCGTGGGTGGGTCCATCCTCACCAACGCCAACCGAGTCGTGGGTGAAAATATAAACGGTCGGGAGCTTCGACAACGCGGCCACGCGGATCGACGGGCGGCCGTAATCGCTGAAGACGAGGAAGGTCGCGCCGCTCGCTCGGAAGATGCCGTCGTAGGCGATGCCATTCATGATGCCGCACATCGCGTGTTCGCGAATGCCGAAATGCAGGTTGCGCCCGCTGCGGTTCTGGCGGTTGAAGTCGCCTCCGTCCTTGATGTAGTTCAGCGTCGATCCGTGGAGGTCGGCGCTGCCGCTGGTCACGAGCGGCATGGCCGCGCAAATGGGCTGGAGCACATCGGAGCCGGCTTTGCGGGTGGCTATGTTCACCGCAGGATCGAATGGCGGGATGGCCGCGAGCAGGTCGGGGGCTTTGCCCGCGAGCGCGTCGTCGAGTTCCTTGGCGAGTTCGGCATTGGCGGAGCGCCAGGCGGAGTAGGTTTTTTTCCAAGCGGAATGGGCTGTCGCGAGGGTAGCGCGGTGGTTTTCGAAATAGGCTTTCGTCTCCGGAGAAACAAAGAAGGTGTCTTCGGGGAGGCCCAGCGCCTTGCGCGACTCGGTGACGAATTTCACGCCGGCCTCGCCGTGGGCTTTGTTCGTGCCACACACTTCGGCAATGCCTTTTCCGATGATCGTCTTGGCGACGATGAGCTGCGGCTTGCCGCTTGTGG
>CAWUMN010000264.1:0-2054 GCA_963923595.1 uncultured bacterium | reverse complement strand
GCAGTGCGGCGACCAGAATTCCACGCATGCCGATAGGCAAAATCATCATCACCATTTTCGGGTAGGCGCTGCCTTGTTCGGCATCGGGGAGGTTTGGGATGAGGATCATCGAGCAGAGTGCCACGACGATCCACGGCCACGGCATGAGCGCGTAGTAGCAGACCGTGTGGAGGAGTTGGGCTCCGCTCGCGTGGCGGGAGTCTTTGCAGGCGAGGAGGCGTTGGGCGTTGTAGCCGCCGCCGATGGCGATGCTGATGCCGAGGAGGACGAAGGTGACGAGATCCCAGAATGGCAACTGGCCCGGCTCGGAGCCGATTTTAGGGATGAGCTCGAGGTTGTTGCCTGACCAATGGCTCAGCGCGTGAAGTTTCTCCACCATGGCGCTCGGGCCGCCGACGGCAAAGATCGCCATGACAGCCAGGAGAACGGTTCCAGCCACCGCGAAGATGAGTTGGAAAAAATCGGAATAAACGACGCCGGAGAGTCCGCCGAAGGTCGAAACGATGATCGCCATGATGACGACACCGATCGTCACATAAATTCGCATTTCGGGCGGGAAGCCGAGCGCCTCGCGCGAGATGGTTTCCATCGCCTTGATGACCCAGCCGCAAGTGAGCGGACACATCACGAGCGCGCCGAACGCTCCGCCAAAACCTCGGAGGAAGCTGGCAAATCCTCCCCCGAAGCGGGCCTCGACGAGTTCGACATCCGTGAGGAACGCCATGCGGCGCCAGCGGCGGCCGAAGTAGACCGCCGTGAGGACCGCGCCGGTGAACGGCAGGCAGAATTGCCACACGAAATGGATGCCGTGCTCGCGGATAAGGGCGGTAACCCAGATCGGCGTGTCCGCCGCGAAGCTCGTGGCTGTGAGCGACGCGCCCGCCGCATACCAGGGGAGGGAGCGGCCTGAGACGAAGAACGACTCCATGTCGTTGCTGGCGGATTTTGTGAAGTAAACGGCGATGCCAACGCTGGCAACGAGCATGAAGATGATGGCGAGATAATCCAGCCAGTGCAGGGTGTATTCCATGAGGTATTAGGGTGGGATGTTGAGGGAGAGGAGCTAACCCCCGATGGCGGGGGTTAGCAATTTCGTTTTAGAACGATTCTTCAAATCGAGGCCGCAAAGCCGGATTCGTGGAAAACGCCTTCCAGCTTGTGATACACGCCCTCGGAAGATTCCACGGTCTCCGTTGGTAGTTCGAGGCTCTTGCCGCGGTCATTGCCGAAGAGGACCCGGCGATTTTCTCCGGTGAAACGGGCGCGCCACCAGCCTTGGGTGCGATCCCATTCGAGGTCGAGAATGCCGCCGCCGCGCAGGTGCATGCCTTTGAGGCTGCCGTGGCGCCAACTCCACGGAAGCGCCGGGAGCAAACGGAGCGTGCCGGGCGTCGAGAGCGCGAGCATTTCGTAGACGGCCGAGGTGATGCCGTTGTTGGCCTCGGTCTGGACGAGCGGGCGCGGGCCCTTGCGGTAATCCATGGTGATCCCCATGTCGCGAAGGTCGTTGTGGGCGGTGAAAAGATTCACGCCGACGACGGAGCGGCAGAGGAGTTGCAGGGATTGCAAGGCGCGGCCGGGCTTGCCGAGGCGCGAATAGATGTGCGCCATGTGCGAGAGCGACCAACCGGTCTGGTCCGCAAGGCCGACGACGAGGCGTTTCTCAACCGCCACGCGGCAGGCTTCGAACAACTCGGTGTTGTCTGGCGTGATCTCGAAGCCCGGGAAGAGCGGGTAGAGGTGCGAGAGGTGGCGGTGGTGGTAGTTGTCCTTTTGGCGGGGGTCCACCCATTCGGCGATGGCGCCGTCCTCGTTGATGCGGTAGGCCGGCAGCTTTTGGAGCATGCCCTGCCAGCGCTTGGTGTCTTCATTATCGCTGCCCTCGATGAGGCGGACAGCTTCGACGAGGTTGCCCAAAACCTCGCGCACGAGGGCGAAGTCCATGGTGGCGTCCACGCAAATGCGTGCCGGATGGCCTTTGGCGGTGACATGGCCCAGCGGGTGGTTCTCCGGCGAGTTGCCGGGATAGTTGTGAAGGAGACCGTCTTTGCCTT
>CAWUMN010000263.1:0-2054 GCA_963923595.1 uncultured bacterium | reverse complement strand
ATGTGAACCCCCGCGCGGGCATTCGCGGGACCTACTACAGCGCCAGCGGGTCGTTCATTCAACCTGCGGCGGGCCAGCAGGTCTATGATCCGGTCAGCGGCCAATTGATGGTGGTGAATGCGAGCGACAACCAAACCTCCGAAAACCCGCTCAACGACCCCTCGCAAACGCTGCAGCAAAAAGGAGGCGTCTTCCGCCCGATCGCGAATTACGGCGTGTCTGTTTCAACCAAATTCTCCCGCGCCTTCGAGCAGGTGCAAAGCCGCGCGCTGGGTCTCGACGGCCTGCGCCATGTGGTCGAGCCCTACATCAATTACTCGGGCGTTTACAACATGGGCCCGGCGCCGCAGGACATCTACCAGTTCGATCGCGTGGTGCCTTCGACGCAGCTTCAACCGCTCGACTTCCCGCAATTCTACGCGATCGACTCCATCGGCACCTGGAACATCACACGGATGGGTTTCAACCAGCGCTTCCAGACCCGACGCGACGGCAGCACCTATCAGTGGATGACATGGAACACTTTCATGGATGCGAATTTCGAAAATCCCTACACCGATGCGCCGGTCTCGAATCTCTTCAATGTCGTTCGCTTTTATCCCCTCCCCTGGGCCTCGCTGGGTGTCGAATCGCAACTGCCGGTCGTCACGCAGGGATTCACAGAGCTCAACACCACGCTCAGCGTGATGCCCACGCGCGACACCAGGCTTTCGGTCGGTCACCGCTACATCGACGGAAACGATTATTTCACCGACAACAGCCAGTTGAATTTGTTCGCCTACTGGCGCCTCAACGACAACTGGAGCGTGAGCCTTTATGAGCAATACGAGTTCGAGAGCCGCGTGCTCCAATACCAGCGCTACTTCATCAACCGCGACCTCACCAGCTGGGTGGCCTCGATCGGCGCCGAGGTGCGCGACAACATGGGTGGCGACCAGGAATATGGATTTCTTCTCATGATGACGCTCAAGGACGCGCCGCAAATCAACCTCCCCATGGCGTTCAGCCAAGGCCCGAATGACGGCGCGCCCGCCGGTCCGGTCGAATGAGAATTTTTTAAACCAACACCCATGAAACTCTGCATTATTGGATCAGGATATGTCGGCCTCGTCTCCGGGGCTTGCTTCGCGGAAGTCGGCCACCATGTGATTTGCGTCGACAACAACGAGAAAAAAGTCACCCAGCTCCGCGCAGGCAAAGTGCCGATCTACGAGCCAGGCCTCGAGGAATTGATCCATCGCAATGTCGCCGCCAAGCGCCTGCATTTCACCACCAGCACCGAAGAGGGCGTGGATGGATCGGATGTGGTTTTCATCGCTGTGCCGACTCCTCCCCAGCCCGATGGCAGCGTCGATCTTTCCTACATCGAGAAGGTCGCCCGCGAAATCGCCGCCGTCCTCAAGCCTGGCCAATACCGCGTGATCGTCGACAAGAGCACCGTGCCGGTGAAAACCGGCGAGAAGGTCGCTGAAACTATCCGCCGCTACAACAAGGGCGGCGCGGAGTTCGATGTCGTCAGCAATCCCGAGTTCCTGCGTGAAGGCTGCGCCGTGCCGGACCTCATGAAACCCGACCGCATCGTCATCGGCGGCAACAGCGAGCGTGCCGTCGCGTTGATGCAAAAAATCTACGAGCCGTTCATGGCCCCGGTTCTCGTGACCGACATCAACTCGGCCGAGCTCATCAAGCATGCGGCGAATTCGTTTTTGGCCCTGAAGATTTCCTACATCAACGCCGTCGCCCGCATTTGCGAAGCCAGCGGCGCGGATGTCGAAAAAGTCGCTGACGGCATCGGCTCGGACAAGCGCATCGGCCGCAATTTCCTCAACGCCGGAATCGGCTACGGCGGCTCGTGCTTCCCGAAGGACATCGCCGCCTTCATCGCGATCAGCGACGAACTCGGCGTTCCCTTCACGCTTCTCAAGGAGGTTGAAAAAATCAACCGCACCCAGCGCGAGCGTTTCCTCGCGAAAATCCGCGAATCTCTGTGGGTGCTGAAGGACAAAAAGATCGCCGTCTGGGGCCTCGCCTTCAAACCCGACACCGATGATGTC
>CAWUMN010000262.1:0-2069 GCA_963923595.1 uncultured bacterium | reverse complement strand
CCCCCATTCCTGCCCCCCAACCCGCGAGCAAGCCCAAGACAGGTTTTTTTCCGAAGTTTCTTCGTGAAATTCTTCCCTCAACCAAGGTTAGTCAGTAGTTTCCGGAAATCACCATCATGACCCGACCCTTTTCCACTCTCGCTACAATTGTCTGTTCGGCCTCACTTTTGATGGCCCAAGCCCCTGAACCTGCTCCATCAGTCCCGCCAGCGCCAGGCACGCCAATCCTTCCCGTCCCGCTGCCACTTCCGCAATTCACTCCTCTTCCGTTGACTCCAGAGCCTGCTCTCCCTGCCCCAGCCTCGGGCACAAATCCCACTCCACTCCCAGACGGCACACTTCCACTACCGCTGCCCCCGGCGCCGGCGCCACCACCGCTGCCCGATGCCCGGCAAATTTCGAGCGACCTCTCCGCGCCACTCCCCCCGCAACAAGCGGAACCTCTCGCTCCGGGGCCTGAAACCCAAGCACTCAAGTCCTCGAACCGCCAAGCGATGACGAAAGAAATGGCGACCACGAATTTCTACAAGGCGCTGGATGAGTTGGTTGCCAAACAACGAAATCCGAAGGTTCCCGACCTGACAATCCAGGACGCCATCACCACAGCACTTCAAAAAAATCCCGACATCCTCGTGGCCGTTCAGGAATTGAACACCACCTCGGGCCGCTTCATCAGTATCCGCTCCCAAATCATCCCGCAGGTGACCCTCAAATCCAACTATGGCTACACAACCCGCGAATTGAATTATGTCAACGACCTCGGCGCTCCGAATGTTAACAACGAGCAATGGGGTGTGAATGTCGAGTTCTCCCAACTCCTCTTCGACGGCGGAGCCGTCATAGCCGGCATTCGAGCCACGCTTTCCGACGAGGTTCAATCCTACTACCGCCTCCGCGCGGTCATCGACAGAACGATCTCGGATGTGAAAATCAATTTTTACGAAGTGCTTCTCAACCGCGCCCTCATCATCGCGAACAAGCAATCCGTCGATCTCCTCGCCGAGCAGCTCAAGGACCAGCAAAACCGCTATGAGGCCGGCACCGTTCCGCGTTTCAATGTTCTCCAAGCCGAAGTCGCCCTCGCGAACGCCAAGCCCCCGCTCATCGAGGCGGAAAACAACTACCGCGTTTCCATGTATCGCCTCGTCCGCCTGCTCGGAAAAGACTACCCGGCCGGCTACCCCTCCGAGGTTCCCTTCAATGTTGTCGGAAAGTTGGATTACAACCCGCGGGACTTCAAACCCGACGAGTCAATCCGGAGCGCGGTCTCGAGAAATCCCGAACTCAAGGCCCAGCGCCAGCAAATCCTTGGAGAAGCCGCCCGCATGGACAAGGAGTTCAGCACCTACCTGCCCCAGATCAACGCCAAGGCGATCCAGACAAATGAAAGCAACATGATGACATCCAACCTCACCAACATGGCCAATGGCTGGTTTTTCGGTGTCACCGGATCCTGGGCTGTCTGGGACGGACTGCTCACCTACGGAAATGTGAAGACCGCCAAGGCCCGCATGGAGCAGGCGAAAATCAATTACGACAACGGCGTGCGCGAAGTCATCCTCCAAGTCCAGCAGGCGATCTCGAATATTCTCCAAGCCAAGGAAACCGTGGATAGCCAGGAGGCGAGCGTTGTTCAAGGCGTTGAGGCCCTTCGCCTCGCACAGGAGCGACTCGATGCCGGTGCCGGAACCCAGCTTGATGTCCTGAACCAACAGACCTCGCTCCTCCAGTCCCAAACCTTCCTCCTGCAAGCCTATTACAGCTACATCAAAGGTGTGGCGGACTACGATCGCGCCCTCTCGCTCGACACGAAATTCCAAGACATCTTCGACGACCCGCTCACAAATCCCCAGGCCCGCCGTTTCTACAAGATCAACGATCCCGACCGGCCCCAACCGAAACTCCCGCGCGCCTATCGCAAAAAGGATCCGCTCGTTCCAATCCTCGAGCCCGCGCCGAGTCCTTCCCCAACACCTGCCAAGAAAGCCAAGGCCCAAAAGAACAACTAAAATCCACCCGATGCCGGAGGTGCCCTCGGAAACCTTCCCCGCGCTGGACTCCCTGCCTTA
>CAWUMN010000261.1:0-2072 GCA_963923595.1 uncultured bacterium | reverse complement strand
ATTTGGACTTCGAAATCCATTTGGAAATTTCCGTATTCGTTTTTTGTCCAGAATGGCCCATATTTTTCGCCTCGTTGGATGGTGTCTCCAGACATCGTCCAAGAACCGGTTGGCATCTCAATATTCAAAAAATCCGGCTTAACAAGCGGTTCAAAACCCGGAGGCAACTTGGAGCCAACCATCATGAATCCGGCAACGCCCCCCGCCGCCAAAAGAACAACAGCGGCACCAATCGCGATCCATAATTTTGGGGTTAGTGAGGTTTTCGAGGTGGGCGGTGGTGTCGAGTCCATAGAGTGAGACTTCGCAGGGATAGGTTGAGGAGTTCGAGGCAAAGATAAATTTTGCTGTGTGGAAAGTGGCTTCGAGACGGAAACCGGCACCGGTTGAATCCGGGTTGGTGCAACCGCCGGCGTAGGAATTGACGCAACCACCGGCACAGCTTCGGCAATCGGCTCCAGATTAAAATGTGCGGTCTCGGTCGTGGGTTTAGGAAGTGGTTCCAACGGAGATGGGGTGGCAACTGGCTCGGGTCCGGAAACTGCTGCCTCTTTTGCTGATGTGGCCTCTGGGGCGGGAATAGCGGCAACGACGGGGGCTGGCTTGGCCACAGGTTTGGCATACACCGCCGCCACCGTTGGTGTAGGAACAGCCGTGAGCACAGGGCCGGTCTCAGCGATTGGCGCATCTGGAATTTCCACGACGGAGATCGGCTTGAGCACCGGCGCGGGCACCACCGCGATATTTTTTGTAGTGTTGGTCAGGATATGCACCTTCGCGGGGGAGGTAGTGGACTTGAGGGCTTCCAGCGCGAGGTGGGAATTTGCCGGGCGGTTCTGGCGATCGAGCTCGAACAATTTCTCCACCCAATCTGTCAGGGATTTCGGAAGATCGGGGCGAAGCTCTTGGAGGGGTTTGAAATGGTGGCGCAAATGAGCGGCGATCACCTCGGTAATATTCGAGCCGGTGAACGGCCTTTTTAGAGTGAGAGCTTGATAAAAAACGCACCCGAGTGAGTAGAGATCAGTGCGTGCATCGAGGGCCTCATGGCTTAGCTGCTCGGGGGACATCATGAAAATCGAGCCGACCACTGCGCCGGAGTGATCGATTGTCTGGAGCGAGGGTTCCTCCATCTTGCGGGACTGGCCGAAGTCGAGAATCTTCACGCGATACCTGCCATCCTGGCCATCCTGCAGAGCGGCGAGCATGATGTTGCTGGGCTTGATATCGCGGTGGACGACATTTTTCTCGTGAGCGGCCGAGAGGCCCTCAAGGCACTGCGCCGCCAAGTTCCGAAAGGTGTCTTCGTTGAGGGGCTCGGCCAAATCCTCGAGCGTCTGCCCCAAGACTAATTCCATCACGAAAATCGTTTCATCTCCCTCCTGGAGGATGTCGTGCATGGTGACGATATTCGGGTGCTGGAAGCTGGCCATGACCTTCGCCTCCCGCGAAATCGTCGCATCAGAGGAAGGCGTGCGTTTGATCGCGACCCAGCGGCCCAGCATCGTGTCGTAGGCGAGATAAACCGACCCCGCGCCGCCTTTACCAAGAAGGCGGTCCAGGGCGTAGCGGCCATTGGCAATAAATTGGCGTTCCGTCTCTTCGTTCATAAGTTAAAAAACAAAGCCTCGACCGCTGTCGGTGGAGGAAAAAACCGAGGATTGTTCTGGGTTTCATCGTCGAGGTTTGAAGAAAAAAAACACACCAATCCAATCTCGCAAGCTTTTCCAGGGCGATGATTTTTTGGGAGGGACATAGGAGGCATCCGCATGCTGTTTTTCTTAAAAAAAGGCCGGGGGCGCCCGTTACCGAAGCGCCCCAGTTGAGTGATGGCTGTAAGACGGATTATGGTCCAACCCGCAACTCGACCGTGGGTCTGGACGGTCATTTGTCTCGACATTGGGGCTCGCGCGGCGGCGATGCACCTCTCATCCAACGCAACCCTCCTCCGAAAAAAACATCCCGAACGAGGAGGGCCCTTGACATGATTCGCACGAATGGTCGAATCCCGGCCCGCATGCTGCATCACTCTTCTCCCAGTGGCCGTTTTTTTGTCTGCGCCGCCGTCATCT
>CAWUMN010000260.1:0-2080 GCA_963923595.1 uncultured bacterium | reverse complement strand
CAAGACCGCTTTCCGGCCCAGCTCTCCGGCGGGCAGCGCCAGCGTGTCGCCCTGGCCCGGGCGCTCGCCGTCGAGCCCCGCGTGCTGTTGCTCGACGAGCCGTTCGGCGCCCTCGACGCGAAGGTCCGCAAGGATCTGCGGCGCTGGTTGCGGGAATTCCACGAGAGGCTCCATATCACCACGCTCTTCGTCACCCACGACCAGGAAGAAGCGCTCGAACTTGCCGACGAGATCGTGATTTTGAATCAGGGAAACATTCAACAAACCGGGGCGCCCGCTGAAATCCTCGCCACACCAGCCAACTCCTTCGTTGCGGATTTCCTCGGTCTGGAAGCGCGCCAACCGGCGTGATTCGCCGCTAGTTTCAAAGCTCCTATATTGCTAATTTCATAGGGGCTTCTTTCGCCCTCGTTAATATGGCGCATTCAATCGACATTAACGCAATTTTTTCATTCACCTCAAAGGATTCACGGCCACAAGGGGGTCGAACTTTTTGAAAACGGTATCGGCGGTGTAGAATCTTCTCGCGCCAGATTGCCTGAGGATCGTCACGATATGTGTGTCAGGCAATATATTCCATAAATACTTTTGATGTATTGCCTTAAGAAATAAAGGATTCTTTTGAAATGTGCTGGTAGGCGATCAAAAGGGAAAACATCCGAAGCCTTCCGCCTCCAGTCCTAGGTTGATAAGTCTCTTTTCAGCAGCCCACTTCGGGATTTAGGGTTACATCTCCAAAAAATTCCCCAGCATCTGCTTGCCGTGCTGGGTGAGGATGGATTCGGGGTGGAATTGGACTCCGTAGACGGGCAGTTCGCGGTGGGCGAGGCCCATGATTTCGCCTTCGGCGGTTTCTGCGGTGATTTTGAGGCAAGGAGGGAGGGTTTCGCGTTTGACGATGAGGGAGTGGTATCGGGTGGCTTCGAAGGGGCTGGGGAGGCCGGTGAAGACATTCTCGCCGGTGTGGAGGATGGGGGAGGTTTTGCCGTGCATGAGGCGGGGGGCGCGGATGACTTCGCCGCCGAAGACTTGGCCGATGCTCTGGTGGCCGAGGCAAACGCCGAGGATGGGGATTTTACCGCTGAATTCGCGGATGGTGTCGCAACTGATGCCGGCCTCCGTGGGTGAGCAGGGGCCGGGTGAGACGACGATTTTTTCGGGGGCGAGCTTGGCGATGTCGGCGGTCGTGATCTCGTCGTTGCGCTTCACGAGCAGGTCGGCTCCGAGTTCGCCGAAATACTGGACGAGGTTGTAGGTGAAAGAATCGTAGTTATCGATGACGAGGATCATGCGAGCGGGAAGAGGGATTGACCACAGAGGACACAGGGAGCACAGAGGGAGTGGGTGGGCGAAGGAGATGAAATGGCTTTTTTTGAATCACCTTCATGTTCTCTGTGTCCTCTGTGGTTAATAATCATTTCGTTTTTCTGGCGCGGTCGATGGCGCGCATGCCGGCCATGGCTTTGTTGACGGTCTCTTGATATTCGCCCTCAGGGGTCGAGTCGGCGACGACGCCGCCGCCGGATTGGACGAAGGCCTTGCCGTCTTTGAGCAGGACGGTGCGGAGCGCGATGCAGGAGTCGTGGTTTCCATCGAATCCGAAATATCCCACGGCTCCGGAGTAGGAGCAGCGTTTGCTTTTTTCGAGTTCGTTGAGGATTTGCATGGCGCGGACTTTCGGCGCGCCGGAGACCGTGCCGGCGGGGAAGGTGGCGCGCATGACATCGTAGGCTGTGCGGCCTCCGGCGAGTTGGCCCGAGACATGCGAGACGATGTGCATGACATGGCTGTAGCGCTCGATGGTCATGAAGTCGGTGACTTTGACCGAGCCGTATTCCGCGATGCGGCCGACATCGTTGCGTGCGAGGTCGACGAGCATGAGGTGTTCGGCGCGTTCCTTGGGATCGGCCAGGAGATCGGCTGCGTTGGCGGCGTCCTCCTCGGGTGTGGCTCCGCGGCGGCGGGTGCCGGCTATGGGGCGGATCTCGACGAGGTCGCCAGTAAGGCGCACATGGACTTCGGGGGAACTTCCCACGAGCGAGTATCCGCCGGGACAGCGCAGGCAGAACATGTAGGGCGA
>CAWUMN010000259.1:0-2091 GCA_963923595.1 uncultured bacterium | reverse complement strand
GGAACTCGTTCAAGGGCCGAGTGGATTTCAGCGGGCATCGACAATCTCCTAGCCGATTTTTTTTAGCTCAGTGTTGGGATTTATTGGGGGTGAGCGAAGCGGTTCGCGGATTTTTCGAGTAATGCCGCCACATGCAGAGGAGGACGAAGAGGACTTCGGCGCTGACGAAGGCGACGGCGCCTGGGAGGCCGCCGCTGCCGAAGCCGTAGCTGTGCAGGCCCACGCCGAGGATGAAGTTCACGCCATACCAGGCCATGATCACCGATTGGAACGCGAGCACCGCGCCAACGGCCATGCCGAAACCTCCCCAGCTGCCGTTGATCCGGCCGTGGAGCAGGAACAGGTAGGTGAGCAACGCGATGAGCGCCCAGGTTTCCTTGGGGTCCCAATCCCAGAAGCGGCCCCAGGAGTAGTTCGCCCACACGGCACCCAGGATCGTGCCGATGGCTAGAAGCAGGACACCGATCTGGAGCGTGCGGTAGAGATAGTTGTGTAGGGCGGGGGAGGCTTTGGAGCCGAAGAGGGATTTGCCGAGGATGATGTGGCCCACGCCGAGCGCGAGGGCGAAGGCGGCGTAGCTGAGCGTGATCGTGAGCACATGCGTAGTGAGCCAGAAATTATCCATCAACACCGGCACGAGCGGGTGGATCGAGCGGTCGAGGATGACGGGTTGGGTGTCGGCGAGAATGAGCGACGCGACAGCCACGGGAACCGCGCCAAGGAGAAAATACCGGCTGCGGTAGATCGCCTCGAAAATGAGCGCGAAGAGGATCGTGCCGAAGGCGACCCAGACGACGGATTCATACATGTTCGTCACTGGCGCGCGGCCGGAGATGAGGACGCGGAGGATGATGCCTGCGAGCTGCAAGAAGAATCCCGCACCGGCGAAAAGCCAGGCGAGCGAGTAGCCGGCGCGGCCTGGAATGGCGAGGAGTGTGATGCCGGCGAGGAGGTAGAGAATCCAAGCCCAGCGGGCGGGGTGGAGTTTTTGGTAGGTCAGCTCGAGGGAGATTTTGCCGGGATCGGCTTGGAAACGGGGTTCCTCATGGGATTGCTCCGAGAGAAGAAGGGCGATGCCTTCGTCGAAGAGAGCTTGGTCGGAATTGGAAAATCCTTCGCGCAGTTTGGCGAGGGCGGAGTCGTTCTTGCCGAGTGGGGTCCAAGCGGCGGCGCCGGTAGGAAGGAGGGTGACGAGGTTTCCGCTGACGATTCCTTCGAAGAGGGCGAGGCGCATGCCGATATTCGAGGCTTCGCGTTCGAGGGGGTCGAGCTGGGCCTTGGGATTTTTGGCGCGGACGGCGGAGACATTTTCCAATGCGGCGCGGAGGGCGTCGTTGGAGGCGAGTTCGCGGTAGGAGAAGAGTTTTTTGGCGGGATCGACGCCGATCGACTCCTTGAATTTCTTATTTCCGATGAGGATTAGCGGTTCGTTTTCCCAGCCGAATGGCGAGAGCCAGAGCGAGGTGACGACGAAGAGGGCGCTGAGTTTTTCGTCATCTTTTTTGAGGCGTGCTTTGCCGGTCATTCCGAGGAGGGATTCCTCGGCGAAAACAAAGAACGGCTTTTTGCGGCCACCTTCCTGGATCGGGACGGCTTCGAGTTTCGAGAGGTCGAGGGCGCGCGCGGGGGCTGCGAGGACGAGAAGCAGGGCGGCGAGAAGGGCGATGGGTTTCATGCGTTTTTCGTTTTCGGTTTTCCGTAGAACATGATGGCGATGCCGATGCAGATGCCGAGCGAGCCGATCCATTTCAGCAGCCAGCCGGGATCGTAGAGGACTTGGAGCGTGGTCTCGCCGAGGTCGCGGGGGTTCCACTCGGCTTGGGAGAACTTGTAGTTGATGCCGGTGAAATTCGCGAAAAGCGTGCCGGGAAAGCTCGCGGGGTGGTTCATGCGGGCGGTGCCGGTTTTGGTCAAACCTGTGCCGTCTTCTTTGAACTCCACGGTGGCGATGAAGTTGGAGGGTTTCTCGGTGCCTTCGTAGCGCGGGACCTCGAAATCCACGAGCCGGATAGTGAATGGCACGGGGCGGAGTTCCAGCCCGTAGCCGATGCGGACGACATTTTTGCCATCGGTGAGGGAAGTGATGTCGCC
>CAWUMN010000258.1:0-2097 GCA_963923595.1 uncultured bacterium | reverse complement strand
GAATCGGGCGAAAAATGGGAGAGAATTTCGGGAAGGGGCTTTTTTTGAGCACAAGTTGACTCGGTGAGAAAAATGGAGTAAGAAGTTAGAATGCCAAAAGTCTCAGAGTTTTTTGGGATTGAAATTGTTTTCAATTATCGCGGCGAACACAACCCACCTCATTTTCATGCCCGCCACTCTGGACGGGAAGGCGTGTTTGCCATTTCTCCGCTGGCCTATTTGCACGGAGACTTGACCCCCAAGGCGATTGCTTTGGTGTTTGAATGGGCATCCCAACACGGCCCTGAACTCGAATCCTGCTGGAAACTTGCGAGGGATATGCAACCTATCCCTAAAATTGCACCACTCGAATAACTTGTTATGATCACCCCTTTAAAAGAAAATGCCTTTCGCCTTTCATCCGCGCAGCCCATTACAGGTTATGTCGTTCGGTTGGCTTTTGAAGACGGGAAAGAGTTCGATCTCGACCTGACAACAGATTTAGCCTCCCTGACTGGCCCGCTTGTTGACCCTCTTAAAGATCCCGGTGTCTTTTCAAAACTCTGCGTTGAATATGGAGCCTTGGTTTTTCCAACAGGACTAGACTACGGCGCGGATGTCCTCAGGGTGTGGTGCGAGAATAACGGCATCACAGACCAAAAGCACACGGATCAACTGATGTCCCTCTACCGCCCCACGAATCCCCCGTGGTCTGCAGCCGCTTAACTAAGACCCAAATATCAGGTGGAGATTACGCGGCGCCATAAGGATGCCCAAGTCAATGGGTATATGCATTGCCTTCCCTGTGAGCGCCGGGGTAAAGAGATGCGCTTGATCACGGCTTGGCCGTTACGAAAATATCGCCAGAAGCCATCGAAAGCCGTTCCGGCTAACCTCTCTCGTGAAATTCACCGGTTTTAGCCGAGTTCGCCGTGGTATTTGGCGACGGCTTGGGAGCGGGAATGGACATGGAGTTTTTTGTAGATGCGTTTGGAGTGGTTCCGCAGGGTGTTCCGTGCCATGCCGAGTTCGTCGGCGATTTCTTTCATGAGGTAGCCTTTGGCCAAGAGGGCGAGGATTTCGCTTTCGCGGGGCGAGAGGGTTTCCAAAGCGTCGGCTTTTGAGTTGGCCTCGGTGCTTTGAAAACTTTGCACGATGCGGCGGGCGATGGCGGCACTCATCGGGGCGCCGCCTTGCCGGACCTCTTCCACGGCCTGGAGCACGCGTTCGCGGTCCACGGGCTTGATGAGGTAGCCGATGGCGCCGGCGGCGAGGGCTTGGAAGACGGTCTCGGTGTCATTGAACACGGTGATCATGACGATCTGGAGGCCGGGCATGAGCCGGGAGAGGTGGGCCACGCATTCGACGCCGCCCATGCCGGGGAGGTTGATATCAAGGAATACGAGGTCGGGGGCGAGGGCTGGAAATTCCTCGAGCGCCTGCTCGGCGGAGCCGACGATGCCGACGCATTGTATTCCGCCGCCGGCCTCGTTGAGGATGGATTGGAGATAGGCGGCGAGGCGGGCATCGTCCTCGACGATGGCGATCTTGCACGAGGATGTGGGTGATTCATTCATGAGCGGATTTTTTCGGGAGCGGAAAAGTGAAGGCAATCGTGGTGCCTGAGCCGAGCGTGGAGGTGAATTGTGCCTTGCCGCCGATTTCCTCGAGACGGGTCCGCATATTCGAGAGGCCGTGGCCGCGGGCCGTCGCGGAGGGGTCGAACCCGGAGCCGTTGTCCTCGATCACGATCGAAAGGATTCCGGCATGGATCGAGATGCGCAGGGTGATCTGTGTGGGATGGCCGTGGCGGACGGCGTTGTGGAATGCCTCGCGCGAGGCAAGGTAAAGGGCATGGCGGACTTTGGAAGTGAGGGGGATCGCAGGAATGGCTGCCTGGATTTCCGAGCGGAGCCGGATTTCGGAATTCTCCAGGAATTCGCCGGCGAAGCGCAAGAGGTGGTCGGCGAGATGGTCGAGGGAGTCGCGTTCGGGATTGAGTGCCCAGACGATTTCATTGAGTCGGCGGATGTTTTCGACCGTGGCTTGCCGGATGCTTTGGGCGACATCCGGGGCGCCACTGATCGAGTCCCCCAGAATGGAAATGTGGGTGAGGCC
>CAWUMN010000257.1:0-2103 GCA_963923595.1 uncultured bacterium | reverse complement strand
AAAAATCAGCTATTAAACAGCTTGGTTTTGCATAACCACATGTTGCCGCTTTATACAAACCAAGCAATTTCAAGACCCCCAAAAAAAATTGAGATACTGAAAATGAAGAAAGTGGCTGGACCCGGAATCGAACCGGGGACACGAGGATTTTCAGTCCTCTGCTCTACCAACTGAGCTATCCAGCCGAAGGAGGGTGAAAATTAGGAGGAGAGTTTGGCGGAGGCAAGATATTTAGTCGGCTTTCGTCGCCCTTTTTAGTTTTTCGGCACAGTGTCGCACCCCTGTTTGCGATCTTTGGCTCTCACGAGCATTTAGCTTGCTGAGAATAGAGGATCGGTCAAAAGTGTGATTGTTCGTTTCCGAACTTAAGGAAGGGTGGCTGAGTCCGGTTTAAGGCACTCGACTCGAAATCGAACGCAGGGCAACCTGCCGCGGGTTCGAATCCCGCCCCTTCCGCTCCTCCCCTACTCCCTCAAAACCATTTCCTCCATCGGTTGCTTGAATGGCAGGATACGGTTCGCCGTGGCGAGGTTTTGTTCGAGGATTTTCTGGATTTTTTGAGCAGCGTTTCCGTCTCCAAATACTCCGGAACCGTTCGACATCGCGCCGTGGCGTTCGGGGTTCACCAAAAGCTCATGCGCCTCTCGGAGGATTTCTTGGACATCGGTTCCGACGAGGCGGAGCGTGCCGGCTTCGACTCCTTCGGGCCGCTCGGTTTCACGGCGGAGGACGAGGACTGGTTTGCCGAGAGCGGTCGCCTCCTCCTGAACACCGCCGGAGTCGGAAAGGACAAAATACGATTGGTGCAATGCGGAGAGGAATTCCTCGTAGTTGAGCGGTTCGCACAGCGTGACGCCGTTCTGCCGGGAGAGGATTGGTTGAATCAACTCGCGGACGCTTGGGTTTGGGTGCAGAGGAAAAAGAAAATGCGCTTCGGGATGCGAGTCGGCGAGATGCTTGATGGCGAGTGCGACCGAGCGCATTGGTAGGCCGATGTTTTCGCGACGGTGGCAGGTGACGAGGACGAGTTTCCGCTGACCATTAAGGATGCCGGGCCGGATTTCTCGATGACGGATGTGGCGCGACATCCAATGCAGGGCGTCCACAACGGTGTTGCCGGTGGTGTAGATCGAGGCGTTGTCGATGTTCTCGCGTCGAAGCAAATCCGCAGCGTAGTTGGTGGGAGCGAAGTGCCACTGCGCGACGCGGCCGAGGAGAGTCCGGTTCAACTCCTCGGGAAATGGCGAGTAGCGGTCATGCGAGCGCAATCCGGCTTCGACATGCCCGACGGGGATTTTGTGGTAGAATGCCGCAAGGCCGCCGATCAGCGCGGAGGTGGTGTCGCCCTGAACGAGGACGGCATCGACGGGATGTTCGGAAAAAAAACCGCCCAACTGGGTGGAGAGGATTGCGGTGAGGTCCCACAATTTTTGGCGTGGACGCATCACATGGAGGTCCCTATCGGCGGCGATGCCAAAGTTGTTGAAGATTTGATCGACCATTTCTCCGTGTTGCGAGGTCGAAATGGTGAAGGGTTGTAACGATTCGGAAGAGTCGAGTGCCCGGATCACCGGAGCGAGCTTGATGGCTTCAGGACGGGTTCCAACGATGACAGCGATGGTTTTTTTCATTGGTAAAATCAGGGTGTGAGAAGTTCGAAGCGGAGGGGACTACCGGCGCAGCGTTCGAAAATCTCACCCAATTCCTCGGGGGAAAGCATGCCGCTCAAGCGGAGGACGACGCCATCGGAGTCGAGACGATGAACGATCACGCCGGTTCGGGAACTGAATCCCGGAGCGAGCAATCCATCGGACCCCGGTGCGGCGCGGTGGTCGTTGTCCGCAGCGGCATCGACACCGCCGACGCGGCGCAGGGCGTTAAAAACTTGTTTGCGATTTGCGAGGCCCAGCTGAACGAGAAGACGGTCGAGCGGTGAGTGGACAAGACGGTTCATGCTTTGGATGCGCTCGAGATTGTCTTTGGAGAGAATCCCGGCCTCGACGAGTTGCTCGAGCAGGGCGCCTTGGGAGAGATGGAGGCTTTCAAATTTTCGCCAAGCCTTCTGAAATCCCGGCGAGGAATTGGCGACAAATGGGGCATCCG
>CAWUMN010000256.1:0-2103 GCA_963923595.1 uncultured bacterium | reverse complement strand
GGATAGTCGCCGACCCAGCTCGAGCGCGCGATGTCGTAGTCGAGGAGCGAGAGGGAGTTCAGATACACTTTCCACTCCTGGCGGGCGAGGTTCACATTCACGCCCAATTCCTCGCGCCACATGCTCTGGAGTTCTACGGCGATCGCCTCGTTGAGTTCGCTTTTGCTGTAGAGGTAGGTGGCGTTCGGAAAGCCCTTGCCGTCGGGGTATCCGGCCTCCGCCATCAAACGCCGCGCCTTGGCGGGGTCGAAATCCAGCCCGTCCGTGCCCTTGTAGCCGGGAATGTCGGGCGGAACGAAACCCGGGGCCGCCAACTCACCGGCCCGCGTGATTTTTTCGACGATCCGTTTTTTGTCCACCGCCAGCGAGAAGGCCCGGCGCACACGCTCGTCGGTGAACGGACCCTTCGCGCAGTTGTAGCGCAGGAAGTAGATGCCGAGGAACGGCGCGGCATGGAAATCCCCGCGCTTTTTCAAATCCTCGAGCAGGGCGGGCGGCGCGAGGCCTTTGTCCATCAGCAAATCGGCCAGACCGCTCGCGTAGAAATTGAACGCCACATTCGCGTCGGAGATCGGTAGCACATCGATCGTCTCGAGCGCGACATTCTCGCGGTCCCAGTAATGCGGGTTTTTGCGGAGCCGGATCTTGTCGTTGATCCGCCAGCTCTCAAGGGCATACGCGCCGTTGCCGATCAGGTTTCCGGGCTTCACCCAATCGTCGCCGAACTTCTCGATGATGCGCACGGGCGCGGGGTGCAGGGTCGGAAACGCGCAGAGCTGGATGAAATATGGAGTCGGGTTTTCGAGTTCCACGACGAGCGTCCGGGCATCCGCCGCGCGAACTCCGACCTGCGAAAAATCCTTGAGCTTTCCCTCGGCGAAAGCCTGCGCGTTTTTGATCGGGAAGAGTTGGTAGTTGTATTGCGAGCCGGTCGATGGAGTGAGCGTCCGTTTCCAACTCGAAACGAAATCCTCGGCCGTGAGCGGCGTGCCGTCGCTCCACTTCGCCCCGCTGCGGAGATGGAAGGTGTAGGTTTTTCCATCGGGTGAAACCTCCCACCGTTCCGCCGCTCCCGGCACGGCCTGGCCGTTTTCGTCGTAGGCGCAGAGTCCCTCGAAAAGCGCATTCACGACCCGTCCCTCCGGCTGGCCCGTGATGATCGCCGGGTCGAGCGTTTCCGGCTCCGCGCCATTCACGAAAACGAGATCCGCCCGTTTCGAGTCGTCGCGGCAGCCGGCCAGCGTGAGGGCCAGAATTGCCATGCAAAGCCAATGTCTACCGCGTAGGATCACGGGCACCATGAAAGCCGGAATCCGAGTCGCTGCAATGCTGATCGCCCTCTTTCTCGCCGGTTGCGCCACGCGTCCGCCCTTGGCGACGGTGCCGTCGGTGGACCTCAAACGCTATGAGGGCCGCTGGTTCGAGATCGCCAAATACCCGAACTGGTTCCAGCGGGCCTGCGCCTCGGACACCACCGCGCAATACACCGGCCTGCCCGACGGAACGATCCAGGTCCTCAACCGATGCAAGCAAGCCGACGGGAAGTTCCGTGAAGCCAAAGCCGTCGCCACCGTAGTTCCCGGTTCGGGCAACGCCAAACTCGAAGTCCGCTTCGGCGGCAGTCCGATCGCAGGAGATTACTGGATCATCGGGCTCGACGAAAAAAACTACTCGTGGGCACTGGTCGGCCACCCCTGGCGCCAATTCCTCTGGATCCTCGCCCGCCAACCCCGCTTGGACGACGCGACCTACGAACGCATCGTCTCCCTCGCCGAGTCGCAAGGCTACTCGCGCGATCGCATCGAGCGCACGGTCCAGAATTCGGCACCTTGAGACGCCCTCACTCTGAGTGGAGTTGCTGGTGCGTGCGAAAAGGGTTTATCGCCGCCTCGGGCGGAAATCTGCTCGATATGAGTAAATACAAGGACACCGCCTTGAAGTGGTTTTTCTTGGGTTTCGCTTTCGCCGGTGGGTGTATCGAATTTGATGGCTTGGGCCTTCCGCGCCGAAACCAAAAAAATTCACCTGAAAGGCGCCCAGAGTGGAGGCTATGACAAGCCTGCCGAGTCAGCGCCTTCAAAAAAACCTGCACTGGCTCCTGCT
>CAWUMN010000255.1:0-2115 GCA_963923595.1 uncultured bacterium | reverse complement strand
TTCGAGTTCACCAGCACCACCTCGTATCCCTCCTCGCGGAGCGCCTTGCAGGCTTGCACTCCTGAGTAGTCAAATTCGCAACCCTGCCCGATCACAATGGGACCGGAGCCAATGAGGAGGATTTTTTTGATCGAGGTGTCTTTCGGCATGGCGCGGGAGACTATTCAAACGCTCACTGAGCGGCAACGAAATGGTTGGACTAAAAATCGCGCGGACACGAAAAAACGCTTGTGGAACATCGCAAATACAGCACCGGCACCAAAGGACGATTGAAGATGCACGCCGACCAATGCCGCGAGGCGATTCACGCACATTCGCCTAATTTCCATCTCGCGGTCGAATTCATCGAATCGATCGACCCCGACAAGGAGGACCAAGCATGGCAACGCTTCGAGCCGCCGGAGCAGGTTCTGCCGCTTTTGCAGGCTTGGCTCGCCGGCGAGGCACCTCCAGCCATGAACGCCACTCCTCCCGCCCGCTTGATTCCAGCGAGCCGATTGAAGTCCGACCCGAAAATCGAAGCCGCCATTCGCAAAAGCCGCGCTTGGGTTGAGCAAAACTCCAAGCGACTCGCTGCCATGCCGGCGCTGGACGCGATTGAGGAGGTTTTGGGCCAACTTGGCCGCGACTAATCAGGAATTCCTGCAGCGGCCGGGGCGTCGAGCAAAAGCGTGGCGTTTTGTTGCGCAATCGGGCCGGAAGGTATCCCCGGGTCACCAGCCAGCAAGCGCGGGACCATCGGGGCTTTTTCGGCTCCTGTGACCACCCAAAGAATCGCACGGGCGCGGTTGATGACGGGGTAAGTGAGCGTCATGCGACGGCGGTTTTGATACACACCGGTCAGCGCCACCTCCCGGTCGAGGACTTGGCAAACGCTATCGCCGGGAATCAAGGAGGCCGTGTGACCATCAGGGCCTAGACCGAGGTGAACGAGATCGAGCACCGGCGGTGCGCCGCAGAGGGAGTTCAGCAGCCCGGTGTAATCCAAGCAGCCGCGCTCGGGATCAGAAGCCTCGACCGGCATGGCGTGAATTTGCTCGGGCGGGATCGGTGCGTGGGAGAGGAGGCTTTCGCGGAGATGGGTGAGATTTCGGTCGGGGTCACCTGCAGGAGCGATGCGTTCATCCACTTGAACGATATGAACCGAGTCCCAAGGAACCTCCTCGCCGGCGAGGGCGCGGAGCATTTGCCAGGGGGTTTTGCCGCCACTGACAGCCATGACAAATCGGCCACGCACAGCAACAGCCTTTCGGGCCTCTTCAGCAATCACAGCCGCAGCACCAGCGGCGACGGCGTTGGCATCGGGAAAAATCCGGGTGTTCATAAAAAATCAGAGCGGGAGGTGGAGGAGTCGACCGCACTGCGGGCAGGAGACAATCGACTTGTCGGAGCGCAGGGCGAGGCTCGTCTGGGCCGTCACTTTCATATGGCAACCGGTGCAGACATCATGTTCCACCGGCACGACGGCACGGGCGTTCTTGGTTTCAAAAATCCGGTCGTAGCGTTCGATCAAATCCTCGTCGAGGCCCTCGAGGAGGACGCTGCGGCCTGCAGCCAACTCGTCGATGCGGTTTTTCAGATTTCCCTCCTTCTCGCGGATCGTGGCGATTTGGGCTTCGTATTTCGTCTTGTCCTCCGCATGGGCCTTGTCGGCGGCGGCGAGTTGCGGCGCGAGTCCCTCGGCCTCTTCCATCAATGCGAGTTCCTTATCCTCGATTGCCGAGATCGCGCGCTCGGCGTTTTCGATTTCATGGGAAAGGGCCGAATATTCCTCGTTCTTTCGGGTCTGGAGTTGCTGGGTTTTGTAGCGGGCGATCTGGTCGCGCTTGGCGGCGATCTCAACATCTAGCGCCTTTTTTTCGACCTCGATCGCCTTGAAGCGGGAGCGGGCGTTGTCGAGACGCGCGGCGGCGTCCTGGACGAGTTTTTGCTTGGAGGCGATTTCGCCGGGGATTGCTTGGAGTTCGAGTCGGAGGGTGCGGAGGCGCTGGTCCCGGTCTTGGAGGGCGAGAAGTTTTTCGATGGCTTCGAGCATGCTTGGAGATTGCAGGGACGCGCGGATTTTATCCAGCAATCAAAAGGATTTCTTTGCCGCGCACCGGATGTCACGATCAG
>CAWUMN010000254.1:0-2120 GCA_963923595.1 uncultured bacterium | reverse complement strand
GTAGAGAGGTCTCGTGGGCTCGGAGATGTGTATAAGAGACAGCTTCGGGGGTGGCTCGAGGGGAATGGTCGGTTCGATGCGTATCTGGGCAAGGCGCGAGAGGTAGGCCTTCTCCATGAGGTCGCATTTTTTCGAAAGCGAATTGTCGATCTGCTTCATCTTGCGGAAGAGGGCGCGGTAGTATTCTCGGTAGGCGGCGCGCTCGCCCTCGAAGGTCTTGGCCGATTCGGCCTGTTCGCGGAGGGAGGTGATGGCCGCATCCTTCTCGGCCTTCGTGCGGACCTCGCGGTAGAGGAGTTTCTGTTTGCGGTCCAATTCGTCGCCGGTCGGAGCGGCGGCGCGGGGATCACTGGCAAGCGTCTCGGCGGTCTGGCCGGGAATGATGGCATTCGGATCAACAAATTGGCGGTCGCTCTCGGCGGTTTCTGGGACTTCACCGGTGAGGGTGAGGTCCTGCTCGATCAGAGCGCCTTGGGGTGGTTGACCGGACTCGCCGGGGATTTTTAAAAACTCCTGATCGCTGACGGTGAGGGTCTCGGTAACTTCCCCCTCGGCGGGAGCTTTGGGGGCTGGAGTGGGCGCCGGCGCGGCGGGCGGAGGAACTTCGATCGCTGCCGGTGCCGAAGGAGGGAGATTGGAATCAGCGGGGGCGGACTGGGGCACCGCCTCTTGGGCAATGGCCGCGAGGGCCGAAAATGAGCAAATGCAAACGATGATGAGGTAGTGGCGCATTCCTTGATGGCGCGAGCGGCGCGGCTTGAAATACCAGCAATTTTGGGATGACTTGGCAAGCTGATGAATCCCGTGCAAGCCGATGCCATTCGCGGCCCGCTGGAAGCCGCGCGGGCGATGCGCCGGCGGCCGGGATTTTCGTATCTCGACTCCTCGCTGGAGCGGCGCGGTGCGGTTTCCATTCTCGCCTGCGAGCCGGATCTGGTGCTGCAGGGGAGGAATTGGGCAGAGCTGGAGGTGGAGCTGAAAAAACGCGCGCGGCACGGCGCGGAGGGCGCGGCAATCGGACATGTGACTTACGACGGGGACTATTGCTTCGCCTTCCACGAGCGGCTCCATGTTTTTCTCCACGACGAAAACCGCTGGATCAATCCGCCGAAGAATTTCGAAAACGCGCCTCCCGCCGTGGAGCCGCTCCGGATCGACTTCCTCCCGCAGGTCGAACGCGAGGTTTTCTTGGAAATGGTGCGGCGGGCGAAGGAATTCATCGCGGCGGGGGACATCTACCAAGTTTGCTTGAGCCATCCATTTTTTGCGCCGCCGAGCCGTCGGGCTTGGGATTTCCACGAGGCGCTGAGGAAATGTTCCCCCGCGCCGTATTCGGCCTACCTCGACAATGGGGACGCACAGATCGTTTCGGCCTCGCCAGAGTGTTTCCTGCAAATGGCCGGCCGCCAAATCCTCACCCGCCCGATCAAGGGCACGCGGCCGCGCAACGCCGATCCGCAGAGCGACCGGCTCAGCTCCGAGGAATTGCAAGCCTCGGCGAAGGAGGCGGCGGAACTAGTGATGATCACCGACCTCGAACGCAACGATCTCGGGCAGGTGTGCGAATACGGCAGCGTGCGGGTTCCCGAGCTTTTGCTCCTCGAAGCCTACGAGCAGGTGTTTCATCTCGTTTCCACGGTGGAGGGGCGGTTGCGCGACGGGGTGTCGCATGTCGAGGCGCTCCGTGCCTGCTTTCCAGGCGGCTCGATCTCCGGGGCTCCAAAAAAGCGGGCGATGGAAATCATCGCGGAACTCGAACCATTCCCGCGCGGCCTCTACACGGGGGCGATCGGGTATTTTGGTTTCAATGGCGAGAGCCGGTTTTCCATGGCGATACGCACGGCGGTTTTCGAGAAGGAGCGAACGCATTTCCATGTCGGCGCGGGAATCGTGGCGGACTCGAACGAGGAGAGCGAGTGGCACGAGACTTGGCACAAGGCGGCAGGCCTACTCCTTGCGGCCGGAACGCCTCAGGAGCGCTGAGCCGAGAGAAGCGCGGCGCCAAAAACTCCCGCGCTGTCGCCGAGGAGCGGGCGGAGGATTTTCTCGGCCTCGGCGACGAGGGAGGAAATGCGCGCGAGGATTTGCTCGTAGCCCAGATGGGCGGCGGTGTCGCAACG
>CAWUMN010000253.1:0-2131 GCA_963923595.1 uncultured bacterium | reverse complement strand
TAAAGGCCGGGGGTTTTTTCCCGAACGCTTTCCGTCGTCACCTTCTGGAAAAACTCGCGGAAGCGCGCGACTGCCGCCTCGCCGTCCCCCTGCGAAAGATCCGCGCCGGGCGTGGCGGCAGCCGCTTTTTGGAATTCCGCCGGGTATCCGCCCCCGCGCGGCGCCCCGCATCCCGCCAACGCCACGACCAACCCAAGAACCGCGGTGATTTTTTTCATTCCCGCCATCCTACACATGCCTTCCCCGGTGAACGGAAGAAAAGTTGTTGATCTCGACGGGGGGATTCCCGAAGACTGCGCACAAATACAACCTACCCGCCCCCGAATGTTTCGGCTCCTCACATTCAATATTCAGAACGGCCAACCTTGGGATGCCAGCGATCCCGACAATCCGCGAGTGGATATCGATGGCGTCGGGCGTTTCCTCGTCGCTCAGAAGGCCGACATCATTTGTCTGCAGGAGGTCGAGCGAGGCTACGACGGTGGACGGCAGATCGAGCCTCCGCCCCATTACAAGCGTCTCCAAGACATCCTCTCCGGCTACGATTCCGTTTTTGCCTACCCGAAAAAAAACCACCTCGAGATTCCCTTCGGCATCGGGTTGGCGATTTTTTCCAAGACGCCATTGCGCGAGTTCGAGCGGTTGGATTTGCCTGCCGCACCGATCGAATTCGAGTTCGGTGGAAAAAAACGGCACGCCTCCTCGCGGTTGCTCATCGGCGCCACGACCGAGATCGCCGGCTCGCGGTTGAGGATATTGAACACCCACCTGCAGGCGTTTTTCATGATCGGGGCGTTGAGCGACGCCTACCCCGAGCAGCGCAATCTCGTGGAGGCGGAACTTCGCAAACAGGCCGGACCCGCGATCCTCGCGGGCGATATGAACGCCGCGCCGGAGGAAAGCCTGGCCGAGCAATTCGAGCGCGCTGGATTTTCCACGGTTCAAAAAACCGAGCCGACTTGGAAGCGCCGCCCGTATGTGGTGGATCATATTTTCCGCAACTCCGGCCTGCGCTTGGTCTCCCACCAAATCCTCCCCACCCTGACCTCCGACCACGACGCGATCGCGGCCGATTTTGAATTCGTCTAATCGCCGCGCACTTCCTGGGCGAATTCTGTGGCTGCCCGAACGATTTCCCCGGCCACATCCGCTCGAGGCGTGGCGAATTTGGGCCGGAACCACGGGAAAAGCCCCACAAGGTCGTGGAAAACCAGGATGTTCCCGTCACAATCCCTCCCGCTTCCAATGCCGATGGTCGGGCAGGCGATGCTTCGCGTGATTTGCGCGGCGAGCGGGGCGTGGACGAGTTCCAGCACGATGGCCTGAACTCCCGCCTCCGCCAGCGCCATGGCGTCGTCGGTGAGGCGCTCGGCCTCCGTCTCGCTTTTGCCTTTGATCCGGTAACCGCCCTCCTCGACCACCCGCTGCGGCAGCATTCCGAGATGGCCGATGGCGGGAATTCCCTCCGTGACGATCGCTTGAACCATCGGGAGGATTTCACGGCCGCCCTCGATTTTCACCAAATCCGCACCCGCTTCGAGGAGGAGTCGCGAGTTTTTCAAAGCGAGTTCCGGCGTGGCGCAACTTCCGGCCGGCAGGTCGGCGGCGACGAGTGTTTTTTCCACACCCCGGGCCACGGCGCGTGTGTGATGGAGCATGTCCGCCATGGTCACCCGCGTTGTGTCGGGGTGTCCGAGAACGACCATTCCCAGCGAGTCGCCCACAAGCAAAAGATCGAGTCCGCAGCCGTCAAGCAGGCGCGCGGTCGGATAATCATAGGCTGTCAGCCAGGCGAGGCGGCGGCCTGAGGATTTCGAGGCGCGGAGCGATGCGGGAGCAGGTTTCACGGAAGGTCGGTGAGTATTCACGATCTCCCGATTGGAGCAAGTCACAGGATGGTCTCACCTCGTGAATGATGTGAATTCCCGTGAATAAAAATGGGCCAAAATGATCACTATATTTTACATTTTAAACTCAATGAATCCATAAAGATGCAAATTTATTAATCAAAAAGGCAGTGCGACAAACCCCGCCATTCGCGGTTCGGGTTCAGGCCTCCGTTTTTCGTTCTCTGGCCTGTGTCCCCATGCCGTGCCTTCGTGAGCCATTCGTTTTTTTAAGTTGGCTTCAC
>CAWUMN010000252.1:0-2135 GCA_963923595.1 uncultured bacterium | reverse complement strand
ATGCTTTTCGTAATGGATCGAACGGCCCCCGTTGGCTTCTGGATGAAGAACACCGAGGTGCCTCTCACCATCGCCTACATCGACCCCGCGGGCATCATCAAGGAACTCCACGACCTCGAGCCACACAACGAAACGCCCGTGCCAAGCCGCTTCCCGAATATCGCCTACGCGCTCGAAATGCCGCAGGGCTGGTTTTCAAAAAACAACATCTGGCCCGGCGAGCGCATCGAGGGCCTGCCGAAACGCGGAGCCGCGCAGCCATGAAAATCGGCGTCCTCGGCGCGCGCGGCTATGTCGGCACGCGGCTTTGCCGATGCGCGTCGGCGGTCGGCCACACGATCATTCCCTTCTCGCGCGGCGGCGCGGCGGGCTTCCGCAAAATCCCCGCCGATGAACCGCTCGATTTCTCGGGACTCGATGCCGTGGTGAATCTCGCCGGCGAGCCGATCCTCGGGCGTTGGACGAAATCCAAGAAAAACGAAATCCTCCGCAGCCGCGTGGAAACAACCCGCCGCGTCGTCGAGAGCCTGCGCCATGGCGGCCCCCGCGTGCTCGTCAACGCCTCCGCGATCGGCTTCTACGGCGACACCGGCGAGAACGAGGTGGACGAATCCTCGCCGGCCGGCACCGGCTTTCTCGCCAGCGTCTGCGAGGCTTGGGAAGCCGCCGCACAGTCCGCCGAAAACCTCGGAGTCCGCACCGTGCTTTTGCGCATCGGCTTCGTCACAGGCCCCGGCGGCGCCATGCGATTGATCGCTCCCCTTTTCAAACTCGGCCTTGGCGGCAAGCTCGGCTCGGGCCGCCAGTGGATGAGCTGCATCCATGTCGACGATGTTGCGGCGATGATCCTCTGGGCTCTCGAAAACACCGCCGTCTGCGGCCCTCTCAACGCCGTGAATCCCGACCCCGTCCGCAACCTCGATTTCACCCGAATCCTCGCCCGCGTCCTGCACCGCCCGGCGATTCTGCCGGCGCCCGCCTTCGCCCTTCGGATCGCGCTCGGCGAGCTTTCGCACCTCCTGCTCGACAGCTCTCGCGTCCGCCCCGCCAAAGCCCTCTCGCTCGGCTACCGCTTCCGCCACCCCACCCTCGAAGACGGCCTCCGCTCCGACTCCACGCCTCCGAGTCAGTAGAATTTCCTCTGTGCCCTCTGTGCCCTCTGTGGTCAATTCCCTCCCGTGACAACCGACTCGAAAATCTTCGTCGCCGGCCATCGCGGCATGGTCGGCAGCGCCATCGTCCGCGCCCTCGCCCGCCAAGGCTTCACCCGAATCCTCACCCGCCCCCGCGCCGAACTCGACCTCCTCGACCGCTCCGCCGTCCGCGCCTTTTTCGAAAAAGAACGCCCCGAATTCGTCATCGATGCCGCCGCGCGCGTCGGTGGCATCGTCGCGAATTTTGAAAAGCCCGTCGAATTCCTCCTCGAGAACCTCACCCTCCAAAACAACATCATCGAAGCCGCCGCCGACTTCGGCTGCGCCAAGCTCCTCTTCCTCGGCAGCTCCTGCATCTATCCCAAGCTCGCCACCCAACCCATCCGCGAAGACGCCCTCCTCACCGGCCCGCTCGAGCCCACAAACGAAGCCTACGCCATCGCCAAGATCGCCGGCATCAAGCTCTGCCAAGCCTACGCCCGCGAGTATGGAAAAACCTTCCTCTCCGCCATGCCCACGAACCTCTACGGTCCGCATGACAACTTCGATCTCCACACCTCCCATGTCCTCCCCGCCCTCATCCGCAAGGTCCACGAGGCGAAAAAATCCGGCGCTCCCGAGGTTTCCGTCTGGGGCACCGGCACGCCACGCCGCGAATTCCTCCACGCCGACGACCTCGCCGACGCCTGTGTTTTCCTTTTAAAAAACCACGACTCCCCCGAACTCATCAATATCGGCTCCGGCGAAGACACCACGATCCGCGCCCTCGCCGAACTCGTCTGCGAAGTCCTCGGCTACGATGGGTCGCTCGCCTTCGATTCCACCAAACCCGATGGCACTCCGCGCAAGCTCATGGACAGCTCACGCCTCTTCGCCCTCGGCTGGAAACCCAAAATCCCCCTGCGCGAAGGCATCGCCGATGCCTACACCTGGTTCCTCGCCCACCACCCCCCGCAGTAAAAAGAAGGGACTCTCACGGAG
>CAWUMN010000251.1:0-2139 GCA_963923595.1 uncultured bacterium | reverse complement strand
ATGTGATTCTGTGCACGCACTTCATGCCGGCCGGGGTGATTTCTTGGCTCATTGCGAATGGCAAACTCGACGCGCGCCTCGGTGTGGTGGTTACGGATTTTCACTTCCACGCATTTTGGATCACGCGGGCCTTCCATTGGTATTTCGTGGCGCAGGAGGACGACAAAATCCACATGGAGGCGCTGGGCCTGCCGCCCGACCGGATCAAGATCACAGGCATCCCCGTGGAGCCGGAGTTTACGAAGCCGGTCGATGTGGATGCCGTTCTAGGCCGACATGGATTGCAACCGGGACGGCCGACTTTTTTGGTCGTCGGCGGTGCGTTGGGATTGAGTCCCGCGACGGCGGTGGTGCGGCAGTTGTTGAGCCTCGACCGGGATTTCCAGGCGGTGATTGTTTGCGGCCGCAACGAGGAAATGCAGGACGACATCGTGAAGCTCGTCAAATCGCGTCCAGGTGATTTTCGGGTTCTGGGATACACGAATGAAATTCCGGAACTCATGGCCGCCTCGTCGATGATCCTGAGCAAGCCCGGAGGCATGACTACCGCCGAGGCGTTGTCGCGTGGCCTGCCCATGATGATCCTCGATCCGATCGGGGGTCAGGAGGAGCGGAATGCCGATGTGCTGCTCGAAGCGGGCGCGGCGGTGAAATGCACCGAGGTCACGCTGGTGGCGCACAAGCTCCGCCGCCTCCTCGACGATCCCACCCGGCTCGCCCGCATGCGTGAGGCGGCGCGCGCACTGGGCCGTCCGGATGCCGCCGCCGAGATCGCCCGCATCAGCCTTGAGGAGCCGGAGAAAAGGCCGGTCATCATTTCCAAGCTCCGCGAGAAGGCCCTCCGCAAACGCATTGCCGAGGGTTCGTAGGAATGGAGACCACGCGCTTGAACCCATTTTTGATCGGAGTCGCCACCTCGGGCTACCAGAGCGAGGGCGGCTACAACGGCCCCGGAGAGCCGAAAAACAACTGGGGCAACTGCGAGGCCACGGGTCGCGTGCAAACAACTGGAATCGCCGTGGATTTTTGGAACCGCTATCGTAGCGACTTCCAGCTCGCGCGGGGAATCGGGTTGAATGCCTTCCGCCTCGGCATCGAGTGGGCCCGCATCCAGCCTTCCACCTCCACCGCGCGGGGAGCCGCGCCGGATTTCGACAACGCGGCAATCGACGCCTACGCGCTCCGCATCGCCGCCTGCCGCGAGGAGGGGCTGGAGCCTGTCGTGACGCTTCAACATTTCACGCATCCCGCCTGGCTGGGCATCGATGCGTGGCTCATGGATGAAACGCCGGACCTTTTCGAGATTTTCGTCCGCCACACCCTTGCGCGCCTCAACGACCGCCTTGTCGATGTGCATGGCCAACCGCCGGTGCGTTGGTATGTCACGATCAACGAGCCGAACATGCTCGTTCTGAACACCTATCTGAACCGCTGTTTTCCTGGTGGTCCGGACGCGGGAATCGCGATCGGCCTGCGGGCCTACAACCGCCTGCTTGCAGCGCATCTCCGGGCCTACAACGCAGTCCACGACATTTACGAATCGCAAGGCTGGGCCAAGCCGATGGTCTCGATGAACACCTTTTGCAGCGATGTGTATTGGTCGGATGTGATGTTGCTGGATCTTTTGTGCCTCCGGGAACGGGGCGTGAAGCCCTCCGAGGTCGGCGGGTATTTCAAGGCCCGCGCCGAGGATTTGACCCTCCACTTCGCCATTGCCGCGTTGCGCCGACGCACCGACTTTGCGGCGCTGGCGGGAGCTGGACTCCACAGCCTTGCGAACTTACTCGCCTCGCGCGCCGCGACCGAGGAGGGCTGCGGGTATTTTTTGCGCGAGCTGGAGCGGGCCAAGCGCGACCGTTCGCTCGATTATCTGGGTGTCGATTATTACGACCCGTTTCTCAGCCACGCGCTGCGGATGCCGGATTTTTCCGACCTCGAGTTCAAAAGCCGGAGCATTTCCGCGCACTTGTTCGATGTCCTCACAAGCAAGTGGTGGGATTGGCATTTCCTGCCCGAGGGGCTGACCGCGTTTTGTTCCTACTACACCAAGGCGTTTCCCGGTCTCGGAATCCTGATCGCTGAAAACGGCATGTCGCAGCGATGCAGTCGCGACAACTCGATTGCTGGCCCGCGACCGGA
>CAWUMN010000250.1:0-2175 GCA_963923595.1 uncultured bacterium | reverse complement strand
GCAGCCGTGAGCATGGTCAGAAAAACTCCGACGCCGACTTTGATTTGCCACTCGTCTGCCGAAAACGGGAGCAGGTCTTTCTTTGCCACCACGAGGTCGGAAATTGCGTTCGACTGAACCATGTTTCCGATACCGAACGCCGCGATCGCCGTGAAGACCGCGAAAAGAATTCCCGCCCAACGCGCCTTGAGGGCGTTTTCGAGCACAAACATCGCGCCGCCGCTCATTTGGCCCTTCGCATTCACCGTGCGGTATTTCACCGCGAGGAGTGCTTCGCCGTATTTTGTCGCAATGCCAAAAACCCCGGTGAGCCACATCCAGAGCACCGCACCGGGCCCGCCGAGAATCACCGCACCGGCCACGCCGTAGATGTTTCCGGTGCCGATCGTCGCAGCGAGAGCGGTTGCCAACGCGCCGAATTGGCTGATGTCGCCGGGCGCGTCGGCATCCTTCGTGATCGAGAGTTTCAGCGCGTGGCCGAGATGGCGTTGGATGAAACCGGTTCGCCAGGTCAGAAAAAGGTGGGTTCCGAAAAGAAGGAAAACCAGCCATGGCCCCCAAACGAGCGAGGCCGCTTGGGCAATGAGGGTGTCGAGCGTTTGCACCCGTCCATGCAAGAGGTTCCGATCTTGGGGAACAAGAACGAACTCGGCCTAGCCAGAGGACATGGTGCGGGCGAGGATTTGGAGGGTCTCGCAGGCGTTGCGTTCGATGGAATACTCGGAGGCCAAGCGGCGGCAGGCTTCGCGGGCGGTGGCGAGTTTTTCAGGGGCGCGCCATTTTTCCACCGCTTCGGCAAGGGCGCGGCTGTCGCCGACTGGAGAGATGTCGCCGTGGACGCCCGGCGTGAGGATTTCGGAAAAACCGTTCGCTGAGGTGGTGATCACAGGCAATCCGGCGGCGAGGGCTTCGAGGCAGGCGTTCGAGAAGGGGTCATACCAAGTCGGCGCGACGAGCAAATCCGCAGCGGCGAAAAGCGAGGTGATGTCGGAGACGGGGCCGAGGAAGCGCGCTTTGTCGTGGCGGTAAATATCGGCGGGGCCGCGACCGGCAACGAGCAGGGTGCTGGAGTCGAGCATGTCCAGAGCGCCGATGGCGGTGGCGAGGCCTTTGCGCTCCCAGCCGGTGCCGAGGAACAGCAGGCACAAAACCTCGGGGGCGATTTGGAATTTTTTTCTGGCCGCCTCGCGGTCTGGAAGTTCGCCCCAAGGCTGGATGCCGTTTCGGACGATGTGGATTCGTTCGGCAGGGAAGGGGAAGCGGGCGAGGATTTCGTCGCGGACCATCGAGGAGTTCGCAATGATCGCGTGGGTGTTGGCGGGGTCGAAAACCTGGCGCTCGAGATCGAGGATTTGGGCGTGCTTGCGGTTGAAGCCACGGGTGAGGCATTTCCAGAATGGCTCGAAGGAATTTCGCCGCTCGAGCCAGGCTGCGTGGACGCCATCGCCCGCCCGGTAGACCTCGCAGCCGGGCACGCGCTCGAGGCTCAGGTGGATGTCGCATCCGGTGGATTTTTTCGAAAATGCGGCGGCGAACTCACGGGGTGAATCTCCCTGAAGGCGAAGGATGTCACCGAATGGCCAGCGATCAGTAGGCCAGTCTGGCGAGGTGATGAGTTGGATTTCCTCGCCATGTTCACGGAGGGCGGCGGCTAGTCGGAGGAGGTAGGCTTCGGCGCCGCCCGTGGCGGAGTGGCCTCGGCGGACCAATCCGATTTTCATGCTCCGCGCGCGGCGCGCGTGTCGTTTTCTGGCTTTGGTGGGCGTCCGAGTAGTCCAGACATCGATTCCCGTGGGGGCTTGGCTTGGTGGAGCACTGAGTAGATTTCCGCCGTGATCGGGGCGTCGATGCCGGCGCGTTGCGCACATTGCCAAGCGCCGAGCGAGGTGGGCACGCCCTCGGCGACCATTTGCATCGAGTCGATGATGGCGGCGGGAGTTTCTCCCCGGCCGAGGCGTTCGCCGAATTTGCGGTTGCGGCTCTGGGCGCTGAAGCAGGTGACCATCAAATCGCCCACGCCGCTTAGACCGAAGAAGGTTTCCTTGCGTCCACCGAGCGAAACGCCGAGTCGCGTCATTTCGGCCAGCGAGCGGGTGACGAGTGCGGCCTTGGAATTGTCGCCCATGCCGAATCCGTCGCAGACGCCGGCGGCGATGGCGTAGACATTCTTGAGAG
>CAWUMN010000249.1:0-2207 GCA_963923595.1 uncultured bacterium | reverse complement strand
GCGCGGCTTTTCGGAGTCTCGCCGGTTTTCTTGCGTGCCCGCGCGCCGAGGATGGCGCCCTTGATCAGGCTCCCATGCTCGCGCTCGAGGCTGTGCAGTTTGGGAAACGCGCTCTGGACGCTGAGATTTGCGGGATCGCCGGCATAGACGCCGGCGACGAAGGGATTGATCGCGTAATCCAAAAACTCGGGCCCGATTCGGCGCGTGACGAACCCGGCGAGCGATTCCTCGCAGTCCGCCGGAGCGCGGGAGATGAACGGCTCGAGCAAGAGGCGCAACTTCGCGGCGGTCGAGAAAAGCGGGGTTTTGAGAAACGCCGCCGGCGAGGTCGGAAGCGCGTGGAGTTTGCCGCCGCGGACGATGTAGCGGTTCTTGGCTTGTGGGGAGGCGACCACGCGCTCGGCGGCGATGCCGAGTTTTTCGAAAAGCTCGCCGAGGAGCGGGGTGGACTCGAGGACGGTGTTCGGCCCGAACTCGATCAGGAAACCCTCGCGCCGCTCGCTGCGGATCGCGCCGCCGGCGCGCGGGCTTTTCTCGAGGATGCGGACGCGGAGGCCTTGTTCGGCCAGATAAAATCCGGCGGTCAGGCCCGAGATGCCCGCCCCGAGGATGATCGCATCGGTGTGGGTCGGCATGGCGGGACTAGACGGTCCGCGAGTAGATCGGTTTTTCCAGGGCGGCCTCGGGCTTGATGTAGGCGTCGAACGCCATCGCGATGTTGCGGATGACGAGACGCCCGGCCTCGCCCACCTCGATCCGGTCGGGTTGGAGCGAGACGAGGCCGTCGAGAGCGAACTCGTTCAATTTCTCCGGCACATCGGCGAAATAGGAATCGAAGGCGATGCCGAATTTTTGCTCCACATCGCGTTTGAGGATGCGGTTGTTGCACATGATCTCGGTGATCACATGCTGGCGGAGCAGGTCGTCGTGCGAAAGTTTCAAGCCGATGGAGGTCGGGAGCCGTCCCTCGTCCAGCGCGGCCTCGTAGGCGGCGAGGCTTTTGAGGTTCTGCGCGTAGGCGCCGGAGAGTTTGCTGATGGAGGTCACGCCCATGGCGAACATGTCGGCCTCGGCGCGCGTGCTGTAGCCTTGGAAATTCCGGTGGAGCGTGCGCTCGCGGAGCGCCTTCGTCAGCTCGTCGCCGGGCTTCGCGAAGTGGTCCATGCCGATGTAGGCGTAACCAGCCTCGGTGAGGCGGTCGATGATGAGCTTGAGCATCCGCAAACGGCCGGAGGCGTCGGGCATCGATTCCACCGGCAGGAGTTTCTGGTGTTTCTTCAGCCAGGGGACATGCGCGTAGTTAAAAACCGCGAGCCGGTCGGGATTCCAGGCGATGATTTTTTCCAGGGTGCGCTCGTAGGAATCGACCGTCTGGTGCGGCAGGCCGTAGATCAGATCGACATTGATCGAGTCGAAGCCCAGGCGCCGGCTTTCATCGATGACAAAGGCGTTTTGCTCGTCGGTCTGGATGCGGTTGATGGTCGTCTGGACCTCGGGATTCACATCCTGCAGGCCGAAGCTCACGCGGTTGAAGCCGGCCTCGCGCAAGGCGGGGAGGTGTTCGGGCGTGATGGTGCGGGGGTCGATCTCGATGCTGATCTCGGCGTCGGCGGCGAACGGGAATTTGCCGCGGATCGTGCCGAAGATGTCGCGGATCTGGTCGGGCGACATGTAGGTCGGGGTGCCTCCGCCCCAGTGCATCTGGATGACCTTGCGGCGTGGATCGACGAGGTTCGCGACGAGATCGATTTCCTTTTTCAGGACGCCGAGGTAGTGGTCAACGCGGCTGGCGTCCTTCGTGATCACCACATTGCAGGCGCAGAAGTAGCACAGCGATTTGCAGAAAGGGAAATGGAAGTAGAGCGAGAGGTCGCGGGGCGTGTCGCCGGCATTGGTCGAGAGGATTTCCTGCCGGTATTCCTCTGGACCGAAGCCCTCGTGGAAATGGGGCGCGGTCGGGTAGCTCGTGTAGCGCGGGCCGGGGCGGTTATATTTTTTCAGGAGGTCGAGATCGACCTTGAGCCTCGGGTTCGTTGCGGCGGCGCTCATTTCCATGCCGGGCTGAATTCTTTCATGGCATCGACATAGGCACGAGCGTGCTCGACGGGGATATCTGGCAGCATGCCGTGGCCTAGGTTGCCGATGTGGCCGTGGCCTTTTCCGTAGCTGGCGAGGACGGATCGGACTTGGTCGCGGATCGCCTCGGG
>CAWUMN010000248.1:0-2214 GCA_963923595.1 uncultured bacterium | reverse complement strand
CCGGAGAATAATTGATTTAGAAAAAGGGAAATCAGGGAAATTCCATAAAATGCGAAACGCAAAGCAGCGGTAGAACGGAAATTCGAAATCGTGGGCGAGGCGTCGCTGGCTTGAAGTCTCAGCAGATGGGGATGGTTTTTTTCACCGGTTTCGTTGGCCGACTTCAATTTGGCAGGCAATGCTAGCGCATTGAACCCACGATTCTCAATGATGCGTATTCTTTTTGCTGCGGTGTTGCTGGTTTCGCTGGCACCGGTTTATTCGGCGGATTCGGTTGGCGGGGTGGCTGCCGATGCAGGCTTGACGCTTTTTGAGAAGCAGATGCTTTCGGTTTTGCCTGCGGTGGATGGGGCGGGAGGAGAGGTTTTCGAGGTGTCCACGACGAACGAATTTTCGCACTCCCAAGGCCCCTGGGCTACCCAGGGGGCGGAGGAGTCGGTTTTTCTCCGGGCCTTTCGGACGGTGGATTTGCAGGGCCGGCCGATCGAGTTTCGCATCGGCAAGGGCGGGCATTTGTATTCGATCCAGTCGGCGATCGGGGAGTTGGTGCCGCCGCAGTGGCGGGACGCGAGGCGCAATATGCTGAGTCCTTGGAATGACGAGGTCTGGCAGTCGGTGGCTGTGACGCGCGAGCCCGAGAAGATTTTTGTGCATCAATCGGGGTGCTATGTGAAAACGGGGGAGCTGCCGATCTACGCGCCGTGCTTGGCGCAGTCTTGGTCTCCAGAGGAAAAAACCTTCACGATGCTCTCGTGGGGAATGGTGCCGCAAACTGCGAGCACACATGTGTCGGAGGTGCTGTATTACACGCGGTATAGGTTTGCGGCGCGGGGTGTGTTGGAGGTGACGGTGGGAATTTTTGATTTCGGGAAGAGTGGTTATCCATGGCTGAACACCCCGTGGGGCGGGGTGCGGCAAACGGCCTTGGGGGAGCTGTGGATGGCGGAACCCAACGAACGCGGGGCCGCGCGGCGGCTGGATCCGTTGCCGAGATTCGGCGAGCAGGGGAGCACGGATTTCGCTCCAAACACCGGGGGTTGGATGGCTTTCGCGGAGGAGGGTGCGGCAGGGGATCGTTATGCGGTGGGGCTGACTTTTGGGCGGGATGATTTTCCGACCTCGGGGATTGATCCCGCGCTGTTGCCAAGGGCGAAAACGCTCCTGCGCTTCGGTCGGGCCGGCGGAGAGTCCGAGGAAGTCGCGAAAGCCACGAGAAATTACTCGGTCGCCGTGGTGGTTCCTCGGTTCGGATTGGCTCCGGGGCGCGGGGTGTGGTGGCGTTATTACATGGTCTTCGGGGCATTCGATTCGCTGGTGCGGCAATGCCCGGACTGGGCCGGAAAAACCTCGGGCGGCGAAATGATTTTTCCCGTCAGCGATTCGGAGTCGCGAACTTTCGAGCTGTGTCTGGAGAAGGGGATGATTCCCTCAGATGCCGTGCTGGCGCCGGATTTGCAGCGTTCCACCCGTTTCGAACCATGGCCCAAGCCGGGGTCGCTGCCGGTGTTTGCTTTTCAACTCAAAAAAAATGGATCGTGGGTGGTGACGAGTGATGTCGAGAAGTATGCAGCCCTCGGACAAAAAGACGCCGATGGGCGGGAATTATATTCCGTGGGAGGGAGTTTCTCGGAAATTCGCCTTCTGGGATTTGCTCAGGGAGGGAGAGAGTAGATCGCTCGCGGGGGGGGGAACAACCCTCCCGCTGCGGGCGAGCAACACTCACAAAAAGGCCGGGGGCACCCCGTTGCCGAAGCGCCCCCGCTGAGTGATGGCTGTAAGCCGGATTCTGTCCAACCCGCGACTTGCGCCGCAGGTCTGGACGGTCATTTGTCTCGTCGCCGGGGCTCACGCACCGGCGGCGGTTCCTTGCGGAACGGCGACCAATACCCGGAGAAGCCCCCGCTTGCGCGGAGATCGGGCAGGCGACCCGGTCCCTCCTGTTCTGTCTTGCACCGCATGGGGTTTTTCGTGCCCCCTCGCTTGCGCTTGGGGCGGTGGGCTTTTACCCCGCCTTTTCACCCTTGCCCGCCGGCTCGCGCCAGTGGGCGGTTTGTTTTCTGTGACACTGTCCGTCGACCGGGGCTTTCGCACCGGCCTCCCGCGCATTCTACGCGGCATGCTGCCTTGTGGTGTCCGGACTTTCCTCTCCCCGGTGCCTCGCGGCACACAGAGAGCGACCGTCCGCCATCGGGGAGAAAGTTAAACCCGATCGCC
>CAWUMN010000247.1:0-2234 GCA_963923595.1 uncultured bacterium | reverse complement strand
GCTACTTCGCCAGCGATTCGTAGAGCGACTTGGTTTTGCGGGCGATGGCGGACCAGGAGAAAACCTCGGCGGCGCGGCGGCGTCCGGCTTGGCCGAAGGCTTCGCGCTTGGCGGGGTCGGACATGAGTTCGTTGATGCGCGCGGCGAGATCGCGGGAGAATTTGGCCGGCTCGACGGGCTCGAACGGGCTTTCGTTCATTTGCCGGACCGGCACGAGATAGCCGGTTTCGCCATCGACGACGACCTCGGGAATTCCGCCGACGGCGGCGGCGACGACCGGGCGGCCGCAGGCCATGGCTTCGAGGTTGATGATGCCGAAGGGCTCGTAGATCGAGGGGCAGACGAAGACGGCGGCGTGGCTGTAGAGCTCGATTTTCGAGGGATTATCGATCATCTCGCCGATCCAGATGATGCCTTCGCGGTTGGCCTGCGCTGCGGCGACGGCGGTTTTCATTTCCTCGGCGATCTCGGGGGTGTCGGGCGCGCCGGCGCAGAGGACGACTTGGAAACCGGGGTCGAAATGCTGGATGGCGTTGACGAGATGGATGATTCCCTTTTGCCGCGTGATCCGGCCGACGAAGAGCACATAGGGCTTCGAGCGGTCGATGCCGAAGCGGTCGAGGACGGCGTGGGTTTTCGCCGGTTGGTATTCCTCGGGGTCGATGCCGTTGTGGATGATGTGGAGGCGCGAGGGTTCGATTTTAAAAAGAGACTCCACATCGCGGCGGGTTCCCTCTGAAACGCAAATGACGGCGTCGGCCATCTCCAGCGCGGTTTTTTCGAGCCAGCAGGTGAAATCATAGCCGCCACCGAGTTGCTCGCGCTTCCAGGGGCGGAGGGGTTCGAGCGAGTGGACGGTGATGACGAGCGGGATGCCGTAGTTGAGCTTCGCGAGGATTCCGCCGAAGTGGGAATACCAAGTATGGCAGTGGACAACTTGGGCATCGACGGCGGTGGTGTTGAAGTTGAGGCTACGCTGGAGCGCGCCGAGGGCGGATTGGAGTTTTTTCGGAGCGGTCCAATCCGAGGCGTCGAGCCCGAACCCGCGGACGGAGGGATTCGTGCCGGGGCTGTCCTGATCACCGAAGCAGCGAACCTCTACCGACATAAGTTTCGCGAGTTCACGGCAGAGGTATTCCACATGCACGCCGGCGCCGCCGTAGATGTGGGGCGGGTATTCGTTGGTGAGAAACAGGGCTTTCATCGGGTGTCAGAGAAGTTTCGGCGGAATGGTGAAGTCGAGCGCGCCGGAGCCCGCTTCCAGCCATGGGGCGTCGATGGCGGTGAGCGAGGCTTTGCGGATGGGGAAATTGCCGGGCTCGGGCAGTCCGAGGAGAAAGCTCACTGCCGTGCTCAGGTCCGGCTCGTGGCCTACCAGCAGGACCGAGGATTTGGGGGATAGCGTCTCGAGTTTTTCGATCAATGTCGCGGGGGTCATTCCGCAGGCGAGCCAGTCGGCTATGACTGGGGTGACGCCGGTTTTTTTGCCGACAATCTCCGCGGTCTCGCGAGCGCGGACGAGCGGGCTGGTCAGGAAAACCTCGGGTTTGATGCCGTTTCTTTTGCAGAAATCGCCCACGCGTTCCGCCTGCTTGAGGCCTTTGGGGGTGAGCTTGCGCGCGAAATCGCTCTCCGCGAGATCCTCGGCGTCCGCGTGTCGGAGAAAGTAGATGATCATCCGGGGGCGGGATTTTTCTACATGCTCATCCCGCCATCCACAGCGAGGACTTGGCCGGAGATGTAGCCGGCCTCGGCGCTGGATAGGAAGGCCACGGCGGAGGCGATGTCATCCACCGAGCCGAAGCGCGAGACGGGGATCTGCGCGAGCGCGCCCTTGCGGACCTCCTCGTTCAGCACGGAGGTCATGTCGGTCTCGATGAATCCGGGGGCGACGACATTGACGGTGATGCCACGGCTGGCGATCTCGCGGGCTATGCTTTTCGTCATGCCAATGAGGCCGGCCTTGCTGGCGGCGTAGTTGGCCTGGCCGGCGAGGCCCATGAGGCCGCTGACGGAGCTGATGTTGATGATGCGGCCGGAGCGTTGTTTGACCATGGCGCGCAGGACGGCGCGGGTGAAATTGAAGGCGCCCTTGAGGTTGGTTTGGAGGACGAGGTCCCAGTCTTCGCTCGACATCCGCATCGCGAGGGTGTCGCGGGTGATGCCGGCGTTGTTGACGAGGATGTCGCAACGGCCGAAGTCGGCGAGGATTTGGTCGCCGGCTTTTTGGACGG
>CAWUMN010000246.1:0-2244 GCA_963923595.1 uncultured bacterium | reverse complement strand
GAGAGAAGCGCAGCCGATAGGACTCGAACCTATAACCTTCTGATCCGTAGTCAGATGCTCTATCCAATTGAGCTACGGCTGCTTTAGGAAAGGCTGGTAATAAAGGGAAGATTGGCCGGGGAGTCAATCGGCAAGTTTGAGATTTATAAAAATAATCGGCCCGGGGGTTGAGGTTTGGGCGTAATGGAAGGGATGAAGGCAAACATGAAATGGGATTTCCCGGAGATTTTGACCGGGGCGTTGGCGGCAGATGCTCTTTCGATGCCGGTTCACTGGTATTACGACCGAGCCGCGCTGGAGAGGGACTATGGGTTGGTGGATCGGTATGTGGATCCGAAATCTCCGCACGCGGATAGCATTTTGTGGCGTTCCAAATATGAACCGTTGAACGAGCGCGGGGACATCCTTCGCGAGCAGGCTCAATACTGGGGGCGGCGCGGGGTTCATTATCACCAATTTCTCGCGGCGGGGGAGAATACGCTGAATTTTCAGCTGTCGGTGGAGTTGTTTCGCTTCATTCGCGAGCATGGAAAATACGACATGGACCTGTGGCTGGAGCGCTACATCGAGTTCATGCTGACGCCGGGACGGCACCGCGACACCTATGTCGAGGAGTATCACCGGGGTTTTTTCACCAATTTGGCCCGGGGCAAAAAGCCGGAGGATTGCGCTGTGGATGATGTGCACATCGGAGGCTTGGCCCAAGTGCCGGCGCTGATCGGGGCGGTGGGGGCGAAGCGCCATGTGATCATCGAGATTGTGGAAACCCATGTGTCACTGACCCACAAAAACCGCGATGTGATCCGCGCGGCGGGGTGCATGGCCCGGATTCACCGGGAACTCGCGTCGGGCGGGGATTTGCGGGAGGTGATTCTGGCCGAGAGCAGCGATTACATTTCTAAGAAAAAAATCTCGAAGTGGCAGGAGCGGTCGGACTCGGAGGTGGTGGGTAAAATTCTGAGCCCAGCCTGTTACATTCAGGATGCGTTCCCCGCGGCGCTGTATTTGGCGTGGAAGTATGCGGGGGATTTTTCGGGCGGGATCATCGCGAATGCGAATGTGGGCGGGGACAACTGCCACCGCGGGGCTGTGGTCGGGTCGTTGCTGGGAGTCTCGGCGGGGGTGCCGAAAAAATGGGTCGAGGGCTTGGTGGCGCTCAATCAGTGAGCAGCATGCAGTCGCCGTAGGAGAAGAAGCGGTATCGCTCGCGGACGGCTTCGGTGTAGGCGGAGCGGATAAGTTCGCGGCCTGCGAAGGCGCTGACGAGCATGAGGAGCGTGGATTCGGGAAGGTGGAAATTGGTCAGAAGCGCACCGGTGTGTTGGAACTCATAGGGCGGGTGGATGAAGATGCGGGTGCTGCCGGATACCGGCTGGATGCGGCCGGCGGGTTGGGATTCGAGAACGCGGGTGACGGTGGTGCCGATGGCGACGATGCGTCGGGCGGAGTTTATCGCGTCAGCGGCAGCTGGGGGGATCGAGTAATTCTCCGAGTGCATTTCGTGGTCCTCGATGTGGTCGGTTTTGACGGGGAGGAAAGTCCCGGCGCCGACATGCAGGGTGAGGAAGGCATGGGGAATTTTTGCGAGGATTTCGGGAGTGAAATGAAGGCCGGCCGTGGGCGCGGCGACAGAGCCCGAGCATTTGGCGAAAACCGTCTGGTAGCGTTCGTCATCGGATGAGTCGGCGGTGCGCTTGAAGTAGGGTGGGAGAGGCATGTGGCCGTGGGCTTCCAAGTCGGGAGGGGCATCGAAAGCGATGATGCGTTCGCCGCCGGAGAGGATTTCGACAACCTCGGCCACGGTCCCCGCGATGGGAATTCTCGCGCTGACGCGAAGTTTGCGTCCGGGTTTAACCAAGCATTTCCAGTGGGTGCCGCCGAGGTTTTCGAGAAGGAAGATTTCGATTCCGGCGGACTCAGAAAGAAGGCGGGCCTTGATGACGCGGGAGTCATTCAAGACCACCAGATCGCCCTCAAGGAGGTATTCGGGGAAGTCGCGAAAGGCGCGGTGCTCGATTTTGCCGGAGGTGCGATGGACCACCATCATGCGGGAACCGTCGCGGCTGGGAGCCGGTCGGTTGGCGATGAGTTCGGGTGGGAGGTCGTAGTGGTAGTCGCTGACGGAGGCGGGCATGGGCAGATTTAAAAAGGCTCGTCGTCCGCTGGGGAAACTTCGCTGCCTGCATCCACCGAGGGGCCGGAGGTGATATCCCATACCTCGAAAAGCTGCTCGGGAATTTCCCG
>CAWUMN010000245.1:0-2267 GCA_963923595.1 uncultured bacterium | reverse complement strand
GGGCTCGGATTGGAAGACGGGCTGGAGTTCTTCGATCAAATGGGTCGTTCCACCATGGTCGAGAATTCCCGAGAGCAGGACAGTTGTTTCGATAGTTCCGGCAGGCGTGGTTTTTTTGCGGATGCTGATGGAAAGTGGGTTCATGGGCTGCTGGGTGCGGTGATCGTTTTGTGGATTCGCAGGCGGTTCCGCTCGAATGTCCGCTCGTATTCAATGTGATCGGCCATCTTGCGCAAGAGATGAATTCCTAGTCCGCCGATCGGGCGCTCTTCGATCGGCAGGCTGGTGTCGGGCTCCGGGTGGTCGAGGGGATTGAAAAAATGCCCATCATCCGTGATGGCGATGGTCATTCGATTTCCTGTAACGGCGAGTTCGACCTCGATGTGGTGCTCGGAGGTGTCGTCGTAGCCATATTTCACGCAATTGCTCACAATCTCATCGATCGCGAGGCGGGCGAAGTGGGTTTCGTCTCGCGGCACTCCCCGTGAAACGAGCCACTGCGCGGCGAGTTCGGTCGCCGGGGGAATTTCCTCGAGGAGGTTTTTGATTCGGAGGGAAAGCGCACCGTCCATTTTTAGAATCGGATGCGAACGATGGAAAAATCGTCCATCAATCTCCCGCCACCTTGGCGTGTTTTCACCCAAGCGAAAAGTTTTCCGAGGCCGTTCGGTTCCTGTCCGTGTTGGCGCATGAAGGTTTCGAATTCCTCGAAAGCCACCATGCCACCGCTCGCGTCAAGGATTTCGTAGCACCCGTCGCAGAGAACAAGCAAGGCTGCCCCTTCGGGAACCGGGCAGGTTTGGGTTTCAAATCGGCTATCGGGCAGTGCGCCGATGATCATGCCGGGAGAGCGGAGGCGTTGGGAGTCGGCTCCTGCCAGCAACAAAGCAGGGGGATGGCCTCCGCTGGCATGTCGCAATGTGCGGGTGGGAGCGTGGTAGACCCCATACCAAATAGTGAAATACATTTCGTTTTGTCGCTCCATGGGGAATGCCAAGTTGAGCGCTTCCAGCACGCCGGAGGGGTCGCGAAAATCGGTGTGCGGAAGAGCGCCCGATCGGATCATGTTGATGGCTGCCACTGAAAGCAGCGAGGCGGCGACGCCGTGGCCGCAGACATCGAGCAGGTAGATGGCAAAATGCTCGTCATCGATCCAATGGTAGCCAAACGCATCGCCGCCGAGTTCGCTCGAGGGATGGTATTTCCAGTCGATCTGGAAGGGTTGCTCGATGGGTTCGGGAAGAATTGAGCGGACATAACGCGCGGCTTCGGAGAGTTCGTGTTGAAGCCGCATCTGGGTTTCCTCAACAGCTCGCAAGTGGCGGAGGCCGGCCTCGCCGAGGGCTTTCTTTTCCAGACTGGCCATCACGCGGGCGCGGACCAGAACAGCATGGAATGGCTTCGTGAGATAATCCTCCGCGCCAGCCTCAAGACAGCGCACCGCCTCGTCGAGACCACCCGGAGTCGTCATGACAATGACCGGTATTTGGCTCGTGCGCGGGTGCTCTTTGATTTTTACCAGCGTCGAAAATCTCTCCGCCTCTAAATGCGATGCTCCGAGAAAAATCAAATCGAACGCCGAGGAATGCAGCATCTCGAGCGTTCCGGTGCCGTCAGGTGCGGTGTGCGATTCAAGCCCCTGACTTTCGAGGAGCCTTGCGAGAGTCGCTAAATCGTCCGGAGCGTCGCAGGCCACAAGCGCTCTGCCATGCAGGGCGATCGGTTGGCCCGCAGGATCGTCCGGGCGTTTCATCCGGGCGGGGCGTTCAGGCCTCGATGGCTTCGGCTTTGAGAGCGTGAATCTTGTTCTTCAACAGATCGAAATCGGTGAAGGCGCGGATTGTTTCGATAGTCGCCTTGCGAACGCCGTTCTCGGCGGGAAGCTCGACGGTGGATCCCGACTCGGATCCTAGGAGCGCCTGGCCGATGCCGGCCTTGTAGGAAATGAGGCCAAGCTCCGGCGCGCTGTCCCACGCCCCGAGAATGCTGAAGGTCTCATTTGATCCATCCTCGAAGCGGACCGTGACCACCGTTCCGATCGAAACCTGCGAGGTGTTCGGATTTTCAAAATCCGTTCCGCGGGCAAGGGCGAGGTCGCGTTCGATTTCAACGCGGCGGCGTTGGAGGAGGCGTTGGTGCTCCTTCGCGGCCTTGAAACCGGCGTTCTCGCGGAGGTCGCCCTGCTCTTTGGCAATGTTGATGTCGCGAAGATTTTTTGGGATTTCCTTGGTGACGAGGTGGTCGAACTCGGCCTTGCGTTTTTCGAG
>CAWUMN010000244.1:0-2271 GCA_963923595.1 uncultured bacterium | reverse complement strand
GTCTTCAGCGAGCTCTCGGTCCAGCGAGCTGGTTCACACGATTCGCGGTTTCCCGCCGCACAGCAGTGGAATGCCACAGCTTCATCTCATCCGACAACTCATCTTTCTCGTGATTTCGGAAAACTTCTCCCCGCTGGACTTCGCGGGGAAATTCTGGAAACTGAAAATGTGATCGGTTCCGCAAGTTCCCCCGGTGCCTCATCGGCTTTTCCGCCGGGGAGAAGGTTGCGTTCCTGGCGGGTTCAAAATCTTTTTTTCGGGGGATGGTCGTTGATGGTTTTCTCCTTTCTCTACCTGCCGATCGCGCTGTTGGTCGTTTTTTCCTTCAACTCCTCGAAGCTCAACATCCGCTGGGAAGGCTTTTCGACCAAGTGGTATGAGGCGCTGCTTTCCAACAAGGTTCTCATCACCGCCTTCGAGAACAGCCTCGTCGTCGCCCTTTTCACGACCGTGCTTTCCACGCTTCTCGGAACCCTCGGCGCCTGGATGCTCTACCGCTACCGATTTCCCTACCAGCGCGCGCTCGCACTGCTGATTTTCATTCCAATGGTGATGCCCGAGGTTTTGATGGGAGTGAGCCTGCTGGTGCTCTTCGTCCAATTCCTCAACCTGCCGCTGGGCTTTACGACGCTGGTGATCTCGCACACGACCTTCTGTTTTCCGTTTGTGCTCGTCGGCGTGCAGGCGCGGTTGCAGGGGCTCGATCCGTTCCTCGAGGAGGCTGCTATGGATCTGGGCGCAACGCCGTTCCAGGCTTTTTGGAAAGTGATCATGCCGTATCTCATGCCGGCCATCGTCTCAGGGGCATTGATGTCATTCACTCTCTCGCTCGACGAATACATCGTGAGCGTTTTCACCACCGGAGCGCAGTCCCAGACGCTTCCGCTGAAAGTTTACGGGATGGCCAAGGTCGGCCTGAACCCGCAACTCAACGCCCTTAGCGCCCTTTTCATTGCGGCCACCATGGTGGTCGCGATCGTCAGCCACACACTCGCCAAGAGAAAAACACCATGAAAAGAAAACCCACACACCTCATCTTGTCAGCCGCGACTGCCGTCGCACTGGCGTTCACCGGAACCACCCACGCCGCCGAAAAACTCAACATCTACTGCTGGTCCGAATACATTCCGCAGGATGTGATTGATGGCTTCTCGAAGGAGACCGGCATCAAAGTTTCTGTCGAAAACTACGCATCGAACGAGGAAATGCTCGCCAAACTCGGCGCGGGCGGTGGCAGCTTCGACATCATCCAGCCGAGCGAATATGTCATCGAGGCCCTCGTGAAGGAAAACCTCCTTCGCCCCCTCGACAAAAAGGCGATCCCGAACCTCAAGAACATCGATCCGAAGTTCCTCAACCTGCCGTTCGACCCCGGCAACAAATACTCCGTGCCATTCATGGCGGGAACCGTCGGGATCGTCGTGAACACCGAACTCGTGAAGGGCGACATCAAGAGTTTCTCCGATGTCTTCAAGCCCGAAAACAAAGACAAGATCGTCGTGCTGGACGACGCCCGCGAGATCGTTTCCTGGGCACTCCTTTCCAAGGGAATCCCAGTGAACGATGTGAGCGACAAGAATCTCGAAAAAGCCAAGGGCGTCCTCACGGACTGGCTCCCGCTCGTGAAGGTCTACGACTCCGACAGCCCGAAAACCGCGCTCCTCAACGGCGATGTCGCGGTGGGCGTTGTTTGGGGCGGCGAGGGCGCGATCCTGCTCAACGAGGACAAGAAATTCCGCTGGGTCATTCCGGCCGAGGGCACGCACCTCTTCATCGACAGCCTGGCGATTCCCAAAACCGCCAAGAATTTTGCGAACGCCGAGAAGTTCATGAACTACATCCTCCAGCCCGAGGTGAGTAAAAAAATCTCCGCCGTGTTTCCCTATCTGAACCCGAACAAGGAGGCCGTGAAACTCCTTACCGAAGAGCAACGCAACAACCCCGCGAGCTTCCCAAGCGATCAGCAGATTTCAAAAATGGAAACCTTCAAGGACATCGGCGAACGCGCCTCGGTGATCGAGGAACTCGTCACCTCGCTGAAGGTCGAATAACGCGATGGCCCTCGCAGCGGCAGTCTCGAACTCCAGCGGATGGGACATCCACCGCCGCAAACCGGGTCTTTTGGCCTGGTTGGTTCTGCTGCCTCTGTTGGCCTGGCTGATCCTGTTCGTCGTCGCTCCCACGATCATGCTGGTCGTGGTGAGCTTCGCCGAACGGGACGCCCTCGGCCGCATCGTCTACGATTTCAACCTCCAGAACTACGCGCGGGCC
>CAWUMN010000243.1:0-2276 GCA_963923595.1 uncultured bacterium | reverse complement strand
GAGAGGGCCAGCAGGCCGGAGCCGTTCTTGGTGAGTGTGCCAGTGCCGTCGAGCGCGCCGGCGTAAACGCTGTCGGTCGTCCTGTCGAAAATCAGATGACCGTTGTTGGTCAGATCGGTGTTCAGGGTTCCGTTTGCACCGCCAATGCCGATTTGGAGTGTGCCGCCCGCACCAAGGCTGATGGTGCCGGAGGCGCCACGGGATAGCGTGCCGCCGACTTTAATGACGGCGTTGCCCGAGATGGAAAGCGCTGCGACGCCATCCGAGCCGATGGTGAGACCTCCGGAGTTGATCCAGGTTCCGCCAGTGAGTGTTGCGTTGCCGGAGGAGCCCGCCTCATCGCCGAGGTAGGAATTGGTAGTGGAGAGGTTGCCGCCGGTCATTTGGAGGGTTCCGTTTCCCTCGTTGCCGATGTGGAACTGGTAGAGATTTACTGTCAGATTTCCTCCCGATAGTTCGAGGGTTCCGGTGCCGAAGTATCCGACATAGAAATTCCCGTTTGTCGTCCAACTGCCCGCCGTCATGTTGGCGGTTCCAGTCGAGCCGGAGTCGTTTCCGATGATCGACCAGTTGCTTTCCACGCTTCCACCCGAGATGCGGAGCGTTCCAACCTCGCCCGCGAGTTCGCCGACGACCAGATCGCCATCGGTGTGCGAGATCGATCCGCTGGCTGTAACCGCCAGCGTGCCGCCTCGGATAATTGTGCCGGCGGCGTAGGAGGTTGACGCATTCAGAGTCAGGGTTCCGGTTCCGGCTTTGGTCAGTCCGCCGTCTCCCGAAGCGCTGCCATTGATGATCAAATCGTAACTGTTTGTATCGATGGTTCCGGTTTGATTGAAAAAATAATCCCGCGAGCTGTTGAGCATGTCGCCGGCCAGTTGGAGGGTGGCTCCGGTCCCGTTAAAGGTAAGTGAACTCGAATCCGCGCCGAGTGTTGCTTCATTATTGCCGAGGCCCGCTTGCAATGTGCCCCCGCCAATAATCGTGCCGCCGGTGTAGGTGTTCGTGGCTTCCAGCACCAGGATGCCGCCTCCAGTTTTGTTCAGCGCCCCGGTTCCTGCGGCGCCGCTGACCGCTGCCTTGAGCGTGGTGGTGGTGCCATCGGCCACATCGAATGTCCCCGCGACGCCTTCGGCATCCGGCGTGCCGAGTTGGAAGAGCCGGGTGTTGAAAGTCATGTCCGCAGTGGTTTCCAGGGTTCCCCCGTTGTCGAAGGCGAGGGTGCGTCCTGTGCCGCGCCTGCCGAGGTTTTCCACGGCGCTGATGCTGACCGTGCCGCCAGACACAAAGGTCGTTCCCGTGAATGTGTTCGTGCCCTCAAGCAGGAGGGTTCCGGATCCATTTTTGACAAGACCGCCGTTGCCCTTGATGACCCCTGTGGCTTGCGTGAATCCGGGTCCGTTGATGGTGAGGTTGAATCCGGCGTTGTCGATTCCGCCGGTCAATAAAAGGGTGGAGGTGGAATTGTTTGTCCAAGCATGGGCCGCCCCCAGCGAAATGTCCGATGTGATGGTTGTATTCAAGGTCGCGGCATTTTTGACAATTCCACCGGTCCCGAGAGTGAGATCGTTGCCGGAGATTTGAAAAAACGGAACCACGGTTGAGCCATCCCCGATCACGACTCCGTTGGCGCTTCGGGTTCCTGCGTCGGGTTGGAAGGTTGGCAGAACGGAAAAAACAAAGCCGGCTTGGTCCGTGTTGACGTTGTTCGCCGGAGCGGTGCCGCCGACCCAGTTGGCACCGTTCGACCAGGAGGTCGAAGTGTCCCCATCCCACAAGATCAAGGCGGCGTGTGTAGGCACCACCAAGGCGAGTCCTAAAATAGCTAATCCGAGACGGAGTCCGGCAGGATGTTTCATGGCGGAGCCGTGGTAGCCGCCAAGCCGCCACGCCGCCATGGGGTGAAACCCTGCGGATTTTTAAGAAATCTCGCGGCGCGCGAAGCGGGCGATTACTTCCGGATAGAGGCGATGCTCGGCCTCTTGGATGCGCGCGTGGAGCGTTTCCGGCGTGTCGCCGGGGAGGACGGGAACCTCGCTTTGCGCGATGATCTCGCCGGTGTCCATGCCGGCATCGACGAAATGCACGGTGCAGCCGGTTTTTTCAACGCCCGCCGCGAGGGCCTGCTTCCAGGCCTCGAGACCGGGAAATGCGGGAAGGAGCGAGGGGTGGATATTCACGATCCGGCGCGGGAAGGCCTCGAGAAGGGGGGCTTTGACCATGCGCATCCAGCCGGCGAGCACGATCAATTCGGCGCCGCTGGCGCGCAGGTCCTC